>CALLMA010000053.1 GCA_938008015.1 uncultured Celeribacter sp. | reverse complement strand
GATCTGAATACGTTTGGGCATCGGTCATAGCGGGTTGCAACGCGTCGTCAATCTTTGAGCTTTCCGAACATCCGCTCTATACGATTTCGCCGTTTGTATCGACGCTTATCATATTTCACAGGTCTCTTGCGTGATTTTCGGCCTGGAATACAGGGTTTTATATCCATATCTAACAATGCCTTACGGAACCAATCCGCATCATACCCTCGATCCGCAAGCAGATAGTTTGCCTTTGGTAGATCTTTGATCAAAGTTGCGGCTCCCGTGTAATCACTGGTTTGGCCAGCTGTGATAATGAACTGGATTGGCCGCCCATTCGTGTCTGTAACGGCATGCAATTTCGTATTCATCCCCCCCTTTGTCTGGCCGATCAGTCTCTGACATCCCCCTTTTTTCAACCGCAGGCTTGATGCCGTACGGTGAGCTTTAAGGTAAGTCGCATCCACAGCCCGACAGTTGAAACAAAGTTTCAATGAAAGGGGATGGAAAGGGTCGTATTTTCAGGAGCCTCAGCTGAGAGGCCATTCATGATATTAACAAAAACACCGAGATCACTCCAACGTTTCCATCGGTTGTACAGCGTCTTCGCAGGCCCGTATTCTGAAGGAGCATCACACCACCTTAACCCATTACGATTTATAAATATTATCCCACTCAAAACACGACGATCGTCAACTCGCGCCCGCCCACGGCTCTTTGGAAAATAAGGTCGCAGTCGATCCATCTGTTCTTCGCTTAGCCAGTAAAGATTACTCATCAATGCCTCCTATAAATTAGGAAACGTGAGTCACAGCATAGCCCAAGCTACAAGAAAATTAATGGGTCCTGAGCCTAGATTACCTTTGATTTCGGGGCCTTCAAAACTATAAAAAACAAAATACAGACAAAAACAGAAAATTTCTGGATGAGATTGGGCCTCATTAAGAGTTAGAATCTGAGTTGATTCGGAGGTTCAAAAAAGCATCGCGTTAATTTGAATTAGACTAGACGCTTGGACTATTGTGATCTCAGATGGATTGACTATGCGCCAATTTGTACCAGCTATACGCAAAGGCAAAACGTGCTTGATCAAAATTGTGTTTAGAGATTCAAAAACGGGGTTGAACTACTTGGCCTACCGATGGTGAGTGTCCTTCAAGAATTTGCTAATGAGTGCCTTGGCAACCTCAGTTATGCCGATGCCTTGGTGAGTGGCGAAATTGCCCACTACTTTGTGAGCAATGCTGTTTCTTGATTTAAATTTTGAACTTCTTAATGGAGTTATAACTCGATCACTGATGAGCATAAACGATGTTCGCAGAACGCCATTGGGTTTGTGGTCAGCGCAAGCGGTGCATCAAACGCTTACAAATGATATCAATTATGAGGAAATTGATATTCCCAAAACAAGAAAATTCGAATAGACGCTACTGCTTTGAGTTACAAGAAGTTACCCTTAGGTTCATGATCTATTAACATGCCTGTCGTTTCTTGTAGCTTGAAATTCACTTCTCTTATCAATTTGGAGAGGATGATGAGCAATCTTGACTGACTTAGTGAAGAACAAATGGATCGGCTGCGACCTTGGTATTTTGTGAATATCATGAGTAGCTTATCAGCCAAGTACCCTGACCAGAAGACACTCCCTATGGATGCGCCCCACCTTGCAATTCACCGCCACGCCATCAAGCCTATGGCTTAAGAAGGGGCGTCAAAGGCTGATAGATCAGCCAAAAGGGGCGTGAATACGAAATTACATGCCGCTACAGACACTCGCGGGAGGCCGTACGTTTCATAATCATAGCTGGCCAAATGGGCGGCGATACTGGGGCAGCCGCTTTGCTCGAAGATCTGTCAAAGGCGGAATATCTGCTTGCGGATCGAGGCTATGATTTTAGAAATCAGTGAAAGATGATGAGAGCGGATGTTCAGAAAGCTCAAAGATTGACGAGGGGGGGCAATACGCTACGACAGATGCCCTAATGTCTTCCAATCCACACTTGCTCTCGCCGCGACCATCTTGTTTTGGTTGTGAGTCCTGGGCCTGGATCGCGCTCTATAATCTGCTTCACACACCAAGCGCACCGACAGGGGCCACACTCCTGTCAAAAACAGTCCCCTGAATTGCCTTTTATTATACCTTGCTTTCCAAGTTTTATACCCTCTGACCAACCCATTCTGGTTCAGTTCTTCGATCTTTGATTGCCGTAACAGTGTTACTTTTGAACAATACAGAATTTAGAGGATAAATAGCCCACCAACGAACAATCGACAGTGGGCTTTCTATATCCAAATTTGGCCAATTCTATTGATCAACTGCCATTTTTATACAATAAAATCCCACAATGTGTCTAAATCAATGGTTTGATCTTCGAATTCATAATTCTCGATCTTTCTCCAACCATGTGCAAGTTCTTCCACACGCAAGGAGTCGCCATCTCCGAAATCAAATTCGATTGTGCCTGCATCTACAGCTGTCACAACAGACGCATCAAAATTACGGCCTTCAAACACGATTGTATCTGTCTGAGAATGTACGCCAGTGTCTTTGATCACATCCTGACCATCTCCAACGCGGATGATGTAGGTGTCGCGCCCGACACCACCGTCAAGCGTATCATTGCCAAGACCGCCGACAATTTTGTCGTCACCTCTTCCAATCACTTTACCATCTAGGGGGTCAATGTACCCTTGCTCCATATTATCATTACCATCGGTACCATCAATTGTTGTATCAATGACATTGTCAGGATCAAACGGCGCAAAAATAAAATCATCTACCGTCAACCCATAGAGATCTTGATCATTATGGGCATTTTTGACCCAAGAACCCGCTAAACCAATTCGATCTCCTGTCGGATCAATGATGCTTCCGTACCCTCTACTATTATAAGAAATTTTTAACTGGTCTATTGAATAGATATTGAGAGCTGAAACATCAATTTTATCCACACCAACTTCAAAATCATTGAGAGATTGCGCGACGCCATCTCGTATTTCGAACCGGAAAATATCCGCGCCATCCCCTCCATAGAGACGGCTTTGAATAGCGTTTTCATCAGCTTCACTGCGCAGTATGATTATGTCATCGCCCGCACCGCCTCTAATATATCCCCAATCATGATCAACAATGATTGTGTCGTTATGTTGGGTTGCATCAAGCCGTCTAAATCCTTCCACAAAATTATCTTTTGCGATCCCGGTACTGTTGCTCATGTCCGTAAGGTCAATCGTGAGACCTTCAGACACATTGTTTGAAAATTTCACTGTATTACGGCCGTCACCGTTAGCATATGCATAGTTTATACCAGCTTCTGTCACGGTGAACGTAGTTATGTAAACCCCGCCATGATAGGTATCAACACCTGGGCCATCAATGAAATAAGTACGCTCGGAATGGTGGCCAAGTGATGTTTGCTCATGCCAAACAATATCATCTCCAGCCCCGTTGTAGATTGTCGCGGAACCGTTGCCGAACGTTATGACATCATCGCCCGCACCGTCATAAACGGTATCATTGCCCTCACCCGTCTCAATAATATTTCCAGAATTATCAACGGTATCGCCATCTATAGGATCCGTATAGCCAAGCCTAATATTATCGCGATTATCTGTACCCGATACAATCCCGTCCGTTCCAACGTTTTCGAGTCTAACAGAGCCTTCTATTCCAGCGCGCTCGTATGTGAAAACAACATCACGGTCTACTGCGGTTGCGGCATCAACCTCAATGACATCACCGTCGATGATAAGCTGATCAACGCCAATTTCAAAGTCAGTGATTGTGTCATGGCCATCGCCAATATCGATGCGGAAGATATCAGCCCCATCTCCCCCAGTCATGACATCATTGCCATCTCCACCTGCAATATAGTCGTTTTGAGCGCCACCCACGACTGTATCATCACCGAAGTTTGCAATCAGAACGCTTCCTTCGTCACTTCCAATTAAATGATCATCATGAGCACCGCCAATTGCGCGGTCAAATTGAATGTCTTTATAAGTGCCAATTTGAATAGCGTTTGAAACATCAATTTTAGCCAATCCATCGCGTGCGGCAAAACGTACAATATGCTGCTCGGCAGTCACGCGATCCGAATAGTAATCGCGCATAATAACATGATCAATTCCATCAACTGTCACATATCCTTCATCGTTTGCCGCCCGCGTGATCCGATCGTAACCGTAGTTGACGCGATGTTTAAATGGCATATCTGAATATGGATTAATAATGTCTATAAAGGGATCATATGAGACGCCAACTGAATCGCTGCGATATCCATACAAAGAAAATGCAGTGCCGCTATTTGCATCTACATCAAATATATAGCCAGAACTTCCTTCATCGACTTTTTTGATTTCATTGATGAGCGCCATTGGGTCATAATTCGACCCCAATTCCTGTGAAACAAATGTATGATAATCAGGAATAGCACTTTGACCGTTGTCTAATTTCATTTCTTCATGAAGCTCATTCCAGTAATCATGAATGTAGAAATTATCAATTTCTTTCCTATTGTTTAGGGCTTGATTTGGAGTGACATATGCCGCTTCACTTAGATAATAGACTGGGCCACCTATCTCGCTTGTGCCTTTTTCGTCGATAATATTATTTTGATAATAATCCAGAGTTCCATTGTTTTCGATACCATAAAATACCCGTGCTAATTCTTGGTAGCGCACCAACTGCTCGGCATCAGACCAACCTAATTCTTCTACTTTGGTGACAATATCCCCCCAGAGAATTTCAACATCATAGGCGACTTCATCTCCTCGATCGCCCAAAACAACATAGAATTCGTCAGAAGCTGAACTTTGATGAAAAAATTGGCGCGGCAGCGCGAAATTTATCACTCGCACATTATTGATATCAGAAAATAGATCAGCAGGTATCAAACCTTGTATATCAGAATCCGGATTTGATAAGCCTCTGGTGCTCAGACGCGTCGACATTTCGGCAAAAATATCCATGAAATATCCGCCCGTTTGACCGTCGGCATCACGGTTTTCGATATCAAAATAGCTCGTATCATTGTCTTCAATTTGATAATCTAGTTTACGATCTTCATACCAGTAGCTTGGCGATGTGTTAAATTCGTAACCGTCTGGTGCAATTGCGATAATGCCTCGATTTTCAAGAGCCGCGTCGCCGAAAGAATCATTTTCATTTTGATTGGAGGAATAAGATGCGACATCCGCGTTTGGGCCATAGAACGCAACACCTTCGCTAACAATATCGCTAGAGTGATGATAGACTGTCAGACCAAAAACAGAACTGACCTGTTGATCCGAAGCGGCCATGATACCATCGCGAATTGTGACATTTGATGTATCAAAGGTAAAAATTGGGCGAACACGCGTACCCTCTTGTGAGCCGACTTCATACAAAAGAAAATTTTCAATAACCGAGCGCGCATCGTTTTCGACGCGGTCTCCACTACCATCTTTATCTTTACCGTTATAAAAAATACCATATCTATTTACGGCGGCCTCTGATCCCGTCATAAACAAGGGGACATCTTCGGCATTCACCAAACCATCCCCGTCTCGATCTAGATCCCCTAAAATGCGATCAGGCAATTGATCAACACGGAATTGAATACCATCTTTGCCCTCACTGCCGATCCAGAAACCTGCGAGCGAGCTGTTAAAGGCTTTATTATCGATCAAATCAATGCCGCGACCTTCTAACCAATAGCCTTCCCCTTGGAAACCAAAATCATGGTTGATGCGAGAAAATGATTTTTCTGATGTCATACCTTCACTATTGGCGACACGGTTTAATGCGGACACAGATCTAATTGCGAGGTTGTTGGTCCATGTTCCCGTTTCATTTCCAGTTTCCGAAATAAAACCTGCGCCAACAACATCAAAGCTAACATTGTTATTCAAGACAGCGTGACTATCGTGATGCGCATACCCCCATCCAGGAGAACCCCACACAACCGAATTTTCGATCGAAGCTCCTTCGGCGCCATCACCAACGCCTGCTTGGTGCACGTGAACAGCATAGCGCCCACGTTGGTTGATATTATCTTCCGCAAGAACCGCCGCCCCATCTACCAAATTATCTGTGAGAGATTGAGATTTATCTGTCCGCCCCAAACCAAAAAACAGAGCATTAGACACAGTTGCATTGTCTGTATGGAAAAACATCGTATGCGCGCGTTGCGTGATCCAGTGCTCACCCTCTTCTAACCCCGCCTCAGTTAAAATCACACGCGAATTATAAACATTTTCATCTGTAGGGCGGACACCCTCTGAATTCAGCTCACTTTCCGTTTTGTTTCGTGACACCGCCCGGCGGTCGTCAAAATCATCATTCCCTTCGACAACCCCAGAGCGGATCACAACATTTCGCGTCATGTTTGCCACCGATGGTGTCACGGTTAAAATATCACCGTCTGCATTTTCGAATTCCCGAATGATATGCTGGTATTCAAAATCCCGATCCAAAGTGATCCGCACAACACCATCATTGGCTTCTATAGCTGTAATGGTTCTAATTTCATCTTGCTGCTTCAGGTCACTTTGATGCTCGGTTAACGTTGAACCACTCACAACCAAAGTATCGCCGACATTCCAACCATCAACATCATTTTCCAAAAACTCAAGAACTACTCCTGAAACAAAACCGCCTTCGTTTGGTGTCCCGTCCAGGCGCGCCAAATCAAGCAATTCCGCCACAGCGGCAGTTGTGTCAGGAAAACCGGATTCAACAACCCTCATCGCCATACTTTCCATCACGGCTTTGATGACTTCCTGTTGATCGAAAGCAACCAAGGCGAGCTGCTGCAAGGCTTGCCCTCGTTGAAAATCGCCCCCAAACTCCATAGAAAACGTCTCTGTCGCCGCATCATAGCCAACGCCAGTCGCTGCACTTGCGAACGCTTCTCGGTTCTCTGCCGAAAGCTGCATAGCAAACTCGGTGAGCCAAGGAACTACTTCCCCATCACCATCAAAATAATTTCTCACATATTGATGATAGGCTGATCGGCCTCCCAATTCTGGAATTGCATCTGCGGCCCAAATCAAAGCCGAGCTAACCTGATCAGTAAAGCTTTCAATAGCTGTATACTTGGCATGTGCCGATTTCTCTTGACCCAAAATCTCAGTGCGACCATTACCAATAATTCCAAGAGATAGTTGCGCACCATCCCATTCATGGCGTCCCAAAACACCAGTTCCATCATTGACACCGCTAGGCTCTAAATCGGAGACATCTGTATAATACTCGATAGCCTCTTGGCTCCAATTTTCTTTAAAACCTCCTATCAAGTCAAATGGGGTTAACGCGATATCAACAGTACCATCAAGAGCATCATCCGCATCAACAACCAAGGCACCACTAGCAGTGGAGAAAATCGTATCAACTGTCATAGTGGTTGCGACATTATTCTCAGCAGTGACATTCAATTCACCATCTAGGCGAACCATAAAAATATGGGCCCCTTGCGAAACATCGCCCGAAGCTGTGACAACCAACGCAGAACCACCGGCATGCTGAGGAATATGAACAATCGCTCCTTCACCCGGCACAGTACCGGAATTCCAAGTAGTAGGATCATTCCAATCTCCAGACTTAATCGCAACATGTGTTGGCTCAACAGAGCTAGCATCTGGGAAGTATTCACCATCAAGAGGGAGAAGTTTCAGCAGATCGACCGAAGCATGTGTTGGAAAGAAATCATCAGATACGTCAGCCTCGCTGTTTGACCCCGCAATTTTTGCTATATTACGGAAATTAATGTCGCCAATATTTTCAACCGTGCCATCAGCGCGCACAACACTCCAATCTCTAATAACATTCGTCTCTTTGTTACCCTCCTGAAATTCGATAAAAATCTCACCATTCGCCTCAACCAGACGAATTTGACCTCGACCAGCATCCCTGCCAGCGTGTGAACTTTCCCATGATCCGCCCAACTCCAACTCCAGAATATTCGAATCCGTTAGGTCAGAGCCCTCTTGAACAATCCGGTCACCACTTTGAAGGTTTAAAATATCTACCTTGACAGAGTTTTCACCGTCGAAAGTCTCCGAGCCAGGCAGGATATAGGTCGGCTCATCTCCAAAGTTAGTGACATCAGCCAAAGTCGGCGGAAAATCAAATTCGAGGCTACCCATCTCGGCCAAGCCGAATTGCCCATCTGGAGGTGAAATTTGATATGTATTGTGTCCTATTTTTTGAATCTTATTTAAACTTGGCAGAACCACAGAATTCGAACTGCTTTGCAACGAACTCAGATCTGTTGAATTAATAGCACTAATTAAAATAGCATTTGATTGCGAGAAGGTATCGACGTTGATATTATACCCAACTTGAAATTGAAAAGAAGGCCGCCCCAATAAGCCAACATTAGAAAACCACCCACCGTGGCCATTGTTAAACCACGGCAACCAAAATTGACCGCGCCCCATGTCATAAATAGCGACCAACTCTTCTGAATGATGTACGTGAGCGTTCATTTACCACTTCTCCAAATAAATTTAATTTAATTTAATTTTTATTAATAACAGACGTATAGCAACTATTTAAAACTGGTAAACTACTATTATGAGAACTTGGTCAAAAATTAATGCCTTCATTACAAAACGGCAATCAACTATTTTTGTAGGATATAGGCTTTTGTTTTACGCTACCTTCAAATCGCTTACGAACATTGACATCATATTACAAATTTCAGAATAATTGAACGGCTATTCTAGAAAACGTGAAGTACTCAAAACGGGACTATTGCATTGATAGATTTCAGTCGGATTTCTGCTGGTATATTCGGAGAGATCAAGGCGCACTAAACAACTGACTGAAGCATATTAAGGCAACAGTCCCATAATCCTCAAATTTCGAAAATATATGTGAGCGAGCCGATTTAAATGCGCGCTTTTTCGAATGCATTCCAAGCACTCTCAAATTTTTCAAAATCAAAATCAGCTTTTCGGGCTGGTTTTAGAATAATCTCTTCAGTTTTAATCAGGTCTTTGATCCCGTTTTCGAGTTCTGGAGCCACTTCTTTGGGGATGATCAATGCCCCATGGCGGTCCGCGTGGATCAGATCCATTGGGGAGACTGAGAGGCCGAATACATTCACAGTACAGTCAATGTCGCGCACATGGACATGAGCGTGGCTTGGGCCTATTGATCCAGCAATCACTGGGAAACCATCGGGCAAATCCCCCAAATCGCGCATAACACCATTCGTCAGTGCGCCAGACATACCAAAACCTTTGTGGACTGTCGTATTAATCTCCCCCCAAAACGCCCCAACCGCATTTGGAAAATCTAAATCTTCCACAACAGCTATGGTTGGATCTGTGCCTTGCGACATATAACGATAATATGCCATGCGACGGGCCAAAATGACCTCTTTAGGTTCTGTTGCAGGGCGCTGTGCTGCAATTTGTGCGGTGCGTGCATATCCAACAACTGCGCCTTCATTTGGCGCAGAACATTGCATCGTCCCACGTGTGAAATGATCAAACCCTCGTCCACCTTGGACAAGCTCTATTGCGTTGCAAACAGTCGGCGTATCTACCTTTTTCAAAAGATTTAACAATGAAGTGTCCATTAAGTTTCCATCCATTTTTTCAAAGCATTTGTTGTGGCTTGAGGTTGTTCAAGCAACGGTAGATGACCCGCATTTTCAATTATTTCCAATGAACTATGCTCAAGAAGGCTATGCATTAAATCATGCCGAGACATGGGGCACAGTTGGTCATCTCGCCCCGTTAACACCAAAGAAGGCCCCTTATAATGAGATAAGGTTTGCGTTTGATCCGCACGCCCCATCAATGCATATGATTGCTTTACAAAGACATCAGGCCCCGCATCTAATGCCATTTGCAAGCACAGCTCTTCGATGGATTTATTGTTATCTTTGTCAAAAAGATATTTGGGGATCATATCTTGCTGCATTACCTGAGTAAGATTACCTGCTTTCACCGCTTCAATTTGAGGGCCACGCATGGCTTTTACAGCCTCAACCTCAGCTAATGGATTGGTATCCAAAAGAGCCAGTTTCATAACGCGCGATGGCGCTTGACGAAGGACCTCCATAGCGACAACCCCCCCCATAGACAGTCCACATAGAGCGAATTGTGGTGGGGCGATGCTTAAAACATCCCTAGCAAGCCCCTCCACCGTATCATGGCCACCAATTGGGCAATGCACGATAGGAAATTGCGCCGACATCTGCGCAATTTGGGGGGCAAATAAACGCGCATCGCACATCATACCCGGCAAGAAAACAAGAGGTGTCATAATCATCGCGCTCGCACAAAAAAGAGAATTACAGATCGCATCACAGCCTCTATTGAGAGTTTTGAACCCAAGTTGGGCCCGCTTCATCTTCATTTCCAAAAATGCGGAATAAGCTGGCCTCGCCTGTCATGGAGGGTGTCAAAGAATACACTTCTTTAGGGTTGATCAACACAGTATCACCCGGATTAAGAGACGTTTTCATATCACCTACTGTAAAACTCCAATGACCCCGCATGGGCATCAGTACAGTGTGCTTTTCATGGCGCTGTTCTGTTTCGGAGAGGGAATTACGGCTAAGAAAGTCAATCGTAAAACCAGGTTTATCCACAAGCATCGCATCTGGGCCGACAATCTTGGCGGGCGATTTTTGGGACATCGCCATCATATCCCAATAACGGGCAACATAGTTTGGCACCACGTCTTCTGCCGTGGGCTCAGGGTAGGCTTTCAAGGCTTCATCATCCAATACTGGCATGGGGTTTACGCCACTCGGAAGGCTTTGCCCTTTTTTCGTGTCATATAGTTTGCCATTTTGCCCGAGGACTAGGCCATGGGCCGCGGCATCTTCGATGACCTGTGGCGCCCAAGTGACGCCACCGCCAGCATCATCACCGCCCAAGACGGCCATGATCATACCATAATCTGTGCCAATGTTTTCGAACCCACGGAATATCCCCGTAGGGATATTGATAATATCACCCTCTTCAAGGATCACTTCGCCTGCCGTGCCCCATCGACCCCAGAAAAAGCGCCAGCGCCCTTTGAGGACAAAAAAGACTTCCGCAGTGGTATGAGAATGCAGTGAATTTCGGCATTTGGGCGGTTGTCCAGCTGCGCCGATATTAAATCCAGGTGTGTCATTGATATGAACGTGTTGATCTGGGCTTTCGGACACACCGCCACCAATAATCGTGAAATTTTCTTTTTGATCTGATCCTGGAGTATGGGCATCAATGAATGCGGTTTTACACGGCATTAAGTCGCCATATCGAACAATTCGGCTCTGAAATTCATGTGGTGTCATTTATCTAACCTATACAATTAAAAAAAATATGTGTTTGCCCATTCATCCTAGATGGGCGCTGTGGAAGACGATGTG
>CALLMA010000052.1 GCA_938008015.1 uncultured Celeribacter sp. | reverse complement strand
CCGCGGGTGGCAAGATCGCCTTATGGAGGCCTGCAAGGAATTTGATCTTGTGATTGTTAATCAAAAAATAGAGGGCGACGTGGCGGGTGGATGTCAGTTATATGATGCAAATAAACTACAAACGACTGGGGCGCTTGCAGTTTATGAAGTTGATAATGATGTGGTGGTCAAAACAGTCCATACACAAGGTCAGCAACGCCTTTGGAGCTTACCATAATGGTATCAGGATTGTTCTCGTTTTCTTATCCGCGCCAAGTGCGCACGATGCCACTGTCCATATGAACAAAATTAGCACCTCTATATGAGCCGACGCCGCCGGCTGAGCATCGAGTGGCCGCTTGTGCCATTTGTGCGACAGAGCGTGATTTCAATCTGAGATCGGCTGCTTTGGCCTGCATATGCAAAGATTTTTTGGCAACACCGCGCGAGCGAGATCTTAGCATCGCGTTTGTTTGAGGCGAGCGATACCCTGAAAGCAATTGGTAAGGCTCTGTCGTATCTAGAAGGCTATGTGCTGCGGACATAATATCAACAGTGCGAACATCAATGGCTTTTATTTGTGAATTCCGCCAATCTCGCATGAAATAGGTCACCTCTTTGAGAGCTTCGGGCAGATATTCACCTTCAATCCAATAGACGGTATTTATGCTTTCACCAGTTCGCGTTGAATGCATTTTGATTGTCCGAATATCTCCGGATCCGCGCAAGAAACCTGCTGCATTCGCATATACAGGAGCCGCACATAGCGCGGTGCTTGCAAATGCGCGCAAGAGATTACGGCGTGTAAAACTGCCTATTGTGTTGCTGCTCATCTCAACATTACCTATCATATAGCACTTATAAATGTGCCTTTAATCTTTTTTGCGAATAGCTGTTAAACAACTAATAACATATTCACCCTAATCTCGAGTGAATTTATCCTTATTAATTCTTTCGCATATTTCATTTATCTTTCTCAAGCCATTGTTTGCAGGAGTATACAGTTATGCCTGTTTTTGGGCGAAAATCCGCACATTTTTGGCGTAATATTTAAAGATGAAGGGCTTTCTTTGGCATTCATCTTTCGTTAGTCATCTTTTGTATCCTCTTTGTTCTCGCTGCGGCATCTACGGTTTGTTTTTTTGAACTGTTATATAAGAATCGCACTGCAGGGACGGGGCCTTTCTGTTATGAAGCAGAATTGAGGTTCACAGTGTAATAATGGCTTGACTTTTATATGTGCAATCGTGATATGTTGCCCATCTTCTGTAGTTTTGAGAAAAGAATATGGAAGATGTATGTTTTTATCATAGAGAATATGATTTCGATATGAATGGAAAAATGCGAAATATTGATAATCTCGACCTCTTAAATTGAGGCGCGCTGTTTCAGGCACTCAACGCTGGTGTTTTAATGCATCAGGGCCAAAGAACGCGGTGTAAATGAAAGGAAAACTGCATGTTTGCGGTTCTAAAGACTGGCGGTAAGCAATATAAAGTGCAAAGCGGTGATGTTTTGCGCGTTGAAAAGCTTGCGGCTGATGCTGGTGAAACAATCCAGTTCAACGAGATTTTGATGGTTGGTTCTTCAATCGGCGCACCTTTGGTTGAAGGTGCAGCTGTTCAAGCTGAAGTGATCGATCAAATCAAAGGCGAAAAGCTAATCCACTTTGTGAAGCGCCGTCGTAAGCACTCTTCACAGCGTAAAAAAGGCCACCGCCAACAGCTCACATTGCTTCGTATTACAGATATCCTTGAAAAAGGTGCTGATAAAACTGGCGTTAAAGCGGCGATCGGTTCTGGTTCTGTATCATCTGCTCCTGCAGCAGCTAAAGCAAAATCAGCTCCAAAAGCAGCAGCTGGAAATGACGACCTGAAAAAACTTTCAGGTGTCGGCCCTGCGCTTGAGAAAAAGCTTCTTGCGGCTGGTGTAACGACGTTTGCACAAATCGCAGCATGGAATGAAGCTGATGTAGCTGAATTCGATGAGAAGCTATCCTTCAAAGGTCGCATTGAGCGCGAAGGTTGGATTGAGCAAGCCAAAGAATTGGCGAAATAAGTAGCGATAGTTAGGAGAGTATACCATGGCACATAAAAAAGCTGGCGGTTCATCGCGTAACGGTCGCGACTCAGCAGGTCGTCGTCTCGGCGTCAAACTCTACGGTGGCCAAGCGGCAATCGCAGGGAATATCATCATTCGTCAACGTGGCACAAAGTTTTGGCCAGGTGAGGGTGTTGGTCTTGGAAAAGATCATACAATCTTTGCAACTGTTGATGGGAAGGTGAGCTTCCGTAAAGGTCTAAAGCGTCGTACATTTATTGACGTTTTGCCTGTAGCAGAGGCTGCTGAATAAGCCGAAAACTTCAAAGTTTTAAGAAGGGATCGGTGTTCGCCGATCCCTTTTTCTGTTTCGATTGCGAATGAAGATGAGTGAATCCCATTTGTAATATTTATCTAGTTTTTGGGTTAAATGTTTATTTCGGATACATCACCTCAATTTTTTGAGGTGCTTTGGAGGAAGTTATGTATTCGGCGAGGGAGAGAAAATGACAATAATGGACGTAGACGTTCAAAATCGAATCCATGTGGAAGACATTGGTGCTTCTGATAGATTCGTTTTGAGAGAAATTCGGAGTTCCGATGTGGGGCTTCTTGAGCAATATGCATCTGATAAAAGAGTGGCGTTCAATTCAAGAGCGATACCACATCCATTGCCCCCTGGTACGATGGAAGCATTTGTGGAGCGCAGCTTGGCGCAAAAAAATCCTCAATCGGTCTGGATTATAGACGGCAGTGATTTCGGGCTTTCGGAAGTCATGGGAATGATTGCCTTAAAAGGCTTGGATCGTGAGCAGTCTGAGATTGATTTTTGGGTCGGCCCAAGTTTTTGGGGGATTGGTATTGCAGGCGGTGCCTTGCGTGCGATCATTAAGAAAAACCCTTTGAACTCCAAAATGATTTTTGCTGAAATTTTTCAAGATAACATTGTTGCAGCGCGTGCTGTGATGGCGTCTGGATTTAATTACATCGGTGAAGCAGAGACTTATTCTGTTGCCCGAAATGTCATCGCGCCCACTTGGACTTATATGCTCAAATGTCATGACTGAATAAGATGTAAAACCACAAGTATATCTTTAAGCGTTTGATTGGGCTAAATCTTTGTATATAATGAAGTAACGCATCAAATGTAGGTTAAGAGGAACTCGGCAATGAATCTTCAAACAATTATCAATATGGTCATTCGCCAATTAATGCGCCGAATTGTCAATTCTGGAATAAATAAAGGGATTGAAACAGGATCAAAAGCGATCTCGAGGCGCAAGAAGCCTAAGCAAAAAAATATGGATGACCAAGACTTTAACGGCCATTCTTAATGTATCCGACTATGAATCCCAGCCTGTGGTTCATAGTGACATAAATAATAATTTTAGATTAGTACTTTCACTTAAGTGATTGTCAGCTTAAATTAACTTTAAATCAATATTTAGGCGCATTGCGTTCAAGCTAAGGAGATAGACATGTTCTTCACTACGAGCCCTTTAGGACCATTATTCATACAAAACGCTGGCATTGGCGGGGCGCTCATTATTGCAGTCGTTGTTCTCGTTCTCTTTGGTCGTGGCAAAGTCTCCACTTTGATGGGAGAAGTGGGTAAGGGGATTAGCTCGTTTAAAAAAGGTGTCAATGAGGGCAATAAAGAACTCGAAGATAATGCCGTTGAAGCGGCAAAAGATGTGACACCTGAAAAGAATAAAGACGACGCATAATTTCAGTACAATTTAATCCTTTTTGAAAGATATCGTTGAATGATTGCTTTTATCGACATGGGAATGTCTGAGCTTCTAGTGATTGGCATCGTGGCATTAATCATTGTCGGCCCGAAAGATTTGCCCGGCATGTTCCGAACCGTCGGCCGTTTTACGGCGCGTGTGCGTGCGATGAGCCGTGAATTTACCAATGCGATGGAGCAGGCGGCAGATGAAAGCGGCGTCAAAGATATCCAAAAGGGATTGAATTCTGTCTCTAATCCGGCCCAATTTGGGCTTGATAAAGTAAATGAAGATTTAAAATCATCTTTGGATTGGCATCCTGATGATCGTGATAATTCAATTTTGCCCCCAAAGCCTGAAATGGATGATGAGCGCCGCGCCTTGGCGAAGAAAATCTCTGATAAATCTGCGCAGGCCGCTCTTCAAAGGCAAGAGTTGGAGAAATCGAACTCTGAAAATGCAACAGGCGAAGAAGATACAAAGGATTTGAAATGAGTGCTGATAGTGACGTAGATGAGAGCTCCGCTCCGCTCATCCAGCATTTAGCAGAATTGCGGAACCGCTTGATTCACTCCGTTATTGCCTTTGTAGTTGCAATGATGGTTGTTTTTGCATTTGGCAGCACGGTTTTAGATTTTCTTCTCATGCCCATTGAGCGGGCCATGATTAAGCTGGGCAATCCCAATCCTACAATGCAATATACAGCCCCGCAGGAGTATTTATTTACATTATTCCGCGTTTCGATGGTTGGTGGTCTGCTTCTTTCTTTTCCAGTGATCGCATATCAACTCTGGCGCTTTGTCGCGCCGGGCCTTTATAAAAATGAACAAAATGCATTTTTGCCGTTTTTGATCGCATCCCCAGTCTTATTCTTATTGGGCGCGGCGTTTGCGCATTATATTGTTGTGCCTTTGGCAATGAATTTCTTCTTAGGGTTCGCAGACTTACCATCATTTTTGAGTGCGCTTGTGCTGCAATCTGGCAATGTTGAGGTGGCCTCGCAAAGAAGTGGTATTGATATTGTTTTCAATGGTAAGGTGAATGAAAGCTTAGATATCACATTGAAAATGATCATCGCTTTTGGCCTGTGCTTTCAACTGCCTGTTCTTTTAACATTAATGGGAAAGGCTGGTCTTGCAACTGCGAAAGGCCTTCGTTCTACACGTAAATATGCTGTGGTTGGTATATTAACAGTTGCAGCACTTGTTACGCCTCCTGATGTCATCACTCAGCTGATTTTATTTTCAGTTGTCTATGGTTTATATGAAATCTCTATTTTTCTAGTGGCTCGTGTGGAGGCCAAGACGCTTGCGCGCCTACGCGCGGAAGGCGTCCTTGATGAAGATGAAGAGCTCTGGCCTGAAGATGATTGAGAACTCTGAGCATAAAGCCTTTGAACGCATAGCAGATGCTCTCGAGCGTTTAGCGCCCGGACCAATAGAGACACCTGATTTTTCAACAGCCTCCGCTTTTGTATGGCAAAGTCATCCGGAAGCATTATTGGCGGTTGAAGAGGTCAAAGGTGTCGATATTGATCTTTTGGTTGGCATTGACCGTTCGCGTAAAACTTTGCTGGCAAATAGTTTGCAATTCGCCAAAGGCTATGGGGCAAATAATGCCTTGCTTTGGGGCGCGAGGGGGATGGGGAAGTCTTCCCTTGTGAAGGCGGTGCATAAAGCCGTGCAAGATTCTGGCTATGATCTTAAAATAGTTGAGCTTCAGCGCGATGATTTATCCTCTGTCCCGCGTTTGCTAGACATACTCAAAAAAGCGCCTTATCAATTTTTGTTATTTTGCGACGATTTATCATTTAGTCATGATGACCAGCATTATAAATCACTAAAAGCCGTTTTAGATGGTGGAATTCAGGGCCGCCCGAAAAACGTCCTCTTTTATGCTACATCAAATAGGCGGCACCTCATGCCACGTGAGATGATTGATAATGAAAATTCAACAGCTATCAATCCCTCTGAAGCCGTTGAAGAAAAGGTTTCCCTTTCAGATCGTTTTGGATTGTGGCTTGGTTTTCATCCGTGTTCACAAGATGAATATTTGCAAATGATCTCTGAATATTGCCGCTTTTACAAAATTGATTTTGATAAGGATCAATTGCGAGCAGACGCAATTGAATGGCAGGCGACGCGAGGAGGCCGTTCTGGGCGTGTTGCTTGGCAGTTTTTCCAAGATTACGCAGGCCGCCTAGAAGTCTCCCTCTAAGCGGTTTTCGGATTGGCCTGATTTTTGAGCATTATTTCAGGTATTGCGTTGGATCAACCGTCTGCGTGCCTTTAAAAGCCATAAATTGCAGTGCGCCAAATTCGTTTTCCGCGACAGTTGCAATCTTCTGACCGCGGGACACCTTATCACCCTTTTTGACTGTAATCCCCTCAATGAAGCTATAACCCGTTTGTAGGCCATCTTGGTGATCAATTACCATGATTTGAACACCATCAGCATTGGTTGAAATGAGTTTCACAGTTCCTTCTTTCGCGGCCTTAACGGCTGTGTTTTTATCAGCGGCGAAGAGTACAAATTTGGATTTGTTCTTGTCGTAATCTCGAATAATATTTCCAGAAACGGGGGCGGACATGGGGGCAGTATCAGTTTGAGAGGCGCCCAAGTTGATCGATGGTTTTGGTTGCTCCACGACCGGCTTATCTGAAGGAAGAGGCTTTGAGGCGGATGGGGGCGCAGAAACAATCTCATTGGTTTGGGGCGCTTGTTGCGCCTTAACTGGAATAAGAAGGTAGCGGCCTTCTTGGATACTCAAATCTGAATCTAAGCTATTCCATTGGGCGAGGCTGCGAACTGGAATGTCATATTTGCGAGCGATCGAATAAGCTGTTTCGCCACGTTGAACCTGATGCCTCGTTGGTTCAAGGCCTGATAATGGATTTGAAGGCGTTGCTCTAGTGATGTTTTGGCTGTTGAGCTGCGTTTCTGGCACGCTGTCTAACGCCGTTGTCGCAATCTCGCTGATGTCGAGTGTAGATGTGCTTTCGATTGTTCCTGAAGGCGTAAGAGCTGCAGAAGAGCTTTGTCCAACGCGCCGTGGGAGCGCAATAATTTCACCTGCCCTTAACGGCAAATCTGCCGCGATGCCGTTATATCTGCCAAGCTCCATTGGAGAAAGCTTTAAGCGATTTGCGATATCGCTGACGGTTTCATTTTTTTTGGCAAGCACGGCTTGATAATTTGGATAAGAAATAACGCCATTCGCATCTGGCTCTGGGCGCTGCGTATTGATCGCATTTTGAGCGGCTTGAGATGTCGAGAACCCGTTTGATAAGCCCCTCAAATCAAAGTCGAAACCATTCTCACATGCGCTGAGTGCAACAAAGGAACATGTTAAAAAAGTTGCTTTAGAAAAATTAATTTTTTGTATTTTTGTTTTGAAAGCAGCCGTCATTTTAAATTCTTTCAACAATCTTAATTATTAATCTTAATAGATTTGCCACATTGATCGTGTTTTGCAAGGCTCTCATAGCCCGAAAGCAAAACAATTAAAAGGACATATCAATGGCCGCAACCTCAAAGGATTGTTACTCTCGCTCCATGCCTTCTAACAATGGCACAAAACGTACGGATTTCAATTCTTCGTAATCAAAACCTTTTTCTAATTTTGTCACCTTGATCAAGTTTTGAACCGTATCAGATTGACCAACAGGCAAGACCATAATGCCACCCACTTTGAGCTGGGCCAAAAGAGGCGAGGGCGGGTCTTCAGCCGCCGCTGTTACAATAATGCGATCAAAAGGGGCTTGCTCGGGTAAACCATAAGAGCCATCTTTGGCCATTGTTGTGATATTTGTCAGCCCAAGTTCGTTGAATATGGCCTGAGCTTCGCGAACGAGGCGGGTGTGACGATCCACGGAATATACGCGCCTTGCAAGATGGCTTAAAATGGCAGCTTGATATCCTGAACCTGTTCCAATCTCGAGGACTTTGTCGCGGGGTTGCACATTAAGCGTTTGCGTCATCAAAGCGACAACGGAGGGCTGGGATATCGTTTGCCCACATGCGATGGGCATAGGCTGGTCTTCATAAGCGCGCTGAGCAAATACGCCGCGCATAAAGTCCTGCCGATCAACTTTTTCCATAGCGCCAAGAGTGCGACGATCGGTAATTCCTTTCGACCTTAAAGAAAACAGAAACTGCATTTTATTTTCAGGTGTCATAAAATTACGAACTCTTAAATTTACGTTTCATTGTTTCGATCGCATCATGGGCCGTGAAATCGGCTCTCATGGGGGTAATCGAAATATGGTTGTGGTAATTTAGGCCAACGTCGTTTTCAATCCCTGTGTCTTGAGATTGCTGTGTTCCTGTGATCCATAAGTAATCTTTTCCGAAAGGCGATTGAGTTCTTTGGATGCCAAATGATGAATTTTGCCTTCTGGCTTGTGATCCCACGCGTGCTGGTTTTGTGTCTTTAGCAGAGCAAGGCGGGAAGTTAACGTTATAAAATATCGGATAATCCGCAGTTTCTTCCCAGTGATTTGCCTCGATGAGTTGTTTTATGGTTTGCGTACCATTTTGCTGCGTCGTTTCAAAAATATTGTCCAGCCTATTGTTTTCTGGGCCAATAAATTGTGAAAGGGCGATGGAGCGAATGCCGTGAAGGGCTCCTTCCATTGCGGCGCCAAGTGTGCCGGAATATGCAGCGTTTTCGCCCGCATTATTACCAAAATTAATGCCAGAAAGTAGAAAATCGGGCTTTTGTGGCATAATGTCGTAAAGGGCCGCTATCACGCAATCCGCAGGAGAGCCTTCGATGCTAAAGCGCTTTGAGCCATGTTGATGAACAGCAAAGGGCTGATTGAAAGAAATGCAATGAGCAACACCAGATTGTTCGCTAGCGGGTGCCACGACCCAAACGTCGCCATTCTCGCCGGCCAGTTCATGAGCAATTTCTTCAAGGATTTTTAAGCCTGGAGCGTTTATACCGTCATCATTTGTAATAAGAATACGCAAGAAAATTACCTCAATGCATTATTGTTGAACTATTCATAGTCCAGCAAATATATTACGACAAGCAATCATCTGTTAATTATTGTAATTTGTTCCAAAAGGCCTCATGGTTGGACTTTAAATCACTCATTTTGATAGGGAATAAAATGGCGAAAGCAGTTATAGACGCGGTATCCGTTGTCAGCCAAAATTTAAAAAAAACGGTCGCTTTTTACAAGGTTCTCGGGTTTGATTTTGAGGGTGAGGGGGCGTTTCTCTCGGATGAGCATATTGAGCCTGTAAGGCGCAGTGGTGAACCGCGTTTGATGATCGACTCTGCGCGCTTAATTGAAGAAATAACGGGCGAAAAACCAACTGCGCCATCACATCCAACATTTGCGATGAAATGCGATACACCTGCGGAGGTTGATGCTTTGGTTCAAGAGATCAAAGACGCTGGATATAGTATGCGACTAGAGCCTTGGGATGCATTTTGGGGACAAAGATACGCCAGCGCGAAAGACCCTGATGGTTATATCATAGATCTTTTCGCGGAACTGGGCTGAATTTATCTGCGCTTAAAGCGCGATATTTGCTTCGCGAAGCAGGCGCGCGGCCTCTTCTTTGGGTTTGTGCAGCGCGCTTTTATCTTCACCAGGATGGAAGCGAGCACGCATGCCTGTTGGCATCGGTTTGGGTTGTAAAATATGGATTTTAGGGGCTGTTTCACTCGTTTGAGTTTCTTGCTGCCAATTTTTGGCCAAAACCATTTGAGCTGCTTTTGAGCTGCCATAGGCGCCGAAAAACTTCTCATTGAGATGCGTATCTTCAAAAAGCAATACATCCGCTCTTTGTGGTGCGGCTTGCAAGAGTGGAGAGACAAAGGTGATAAGCTGCGCAAAGGAAACAGCATTTGTATTCATGCTGCGTGAAAAATCTTTCATATCAATATGATCAGCAGGGCTTAGCGATTGCCCATAAATAGCTGTATGCGCCCAGAGATCGATATATTTCCAGCGATCAAAAATCCCTTTGCACATATGCGCCATTGCATTTGGATCTGTGATGTCCATCGGTGCAAGCGTTGCAGAACCGCCTTTTGCTTTGATGACATCATCAAGCTCTTCTAAAGCGCCGGCCGTTTTCGCCACGGCAATGATGTGATGGCTCGGAGCCAGATGTTCGGCAAGCGCAAAACCTAATCCGCGAGATGCGCCAGTGATAAGGGCAATTTTTTTATTCTCAGTCATAGCCTTGATTTGGCGAGAATGGTTGCGAAGGTCAAGAGTTATTCACTTTGTTGAGGTGAAATAAATCCATGATGTCGTATAGCTTGAGCAAATCTTCGAGTGAGATGTCATTCAACGCATGGAAGTGCGCGCGAGGGCGCTGATCAGACACCGAAAAATCAAGTTCAATAGGAGACATATGCTCAGCAAAGAAATCGAGTTCATTTGCCAAAAATCCTTGTTTCTTTTCTATTGGGGTTTGATTTTCAATTGCCTCTAAATATGAATAAAAATCATCCTGTGCAACAAATGCCCAAGTGGCGATATCAACAGTTTCATCCGTGCCTCGGATATTTAAAGAAATAACACATCGCAAAAAGCGCTTGTCATCATGGCGGCATAATTCGGATGTAAGTTGATCTTCTCCGACTTTAATATAAGCTTGATCGCCCCGCTCTTTATGGGGCCAAGTTGAGGGGTGATCAAATGAGATATCTATTATACCCCCTTGATTTTCAAGTTCTTTCCATCTCTTATCTAAGGCTAAGATGTTAAGCGTTTGCATGTTTATCTGTTCCGTCAGCATTTGACATATCGTTGATTTTAAACGCAACGCGCTCAGAACCCTCTAAAGCATTGAGGTAAGCATCATCTATGGAACCGGTTATATATTTGCCATCAAAGCACGAACAATCAAAGTTTTTAACGTCTTCATTGCCAGCTTGCGCCGCCCAGATGAGATCTTCAAGCTTTTGATAAATCAAACCATCAGCGCCCAATTCTTTGCAAATTTCTTCGTTTGTGCGGCCATTTGCGATGAGTTCACTGCGTGTTGGCATATCTATGCCATATACATTCGGATATTGTACGGGCGGGGCCGCAGAGGCCACATAGACCTTCTTAGCGCCCGCTTCGCGGCACATTTGCACAATCTTTTTCAGTGTATTGCCGCGCACGATACTGTCATCAATCAGTAGGATGTTGCGATCTTGCATCTCAAGACGAATTGTATTCAATTTACGGCGCACCGATTTTTTGCGCTCTTCTTGCCCTGGCATGATGAAGGTGCGCCCGATATAGCGATTTTTAACGAGGCCTTCACGATAGTTGATCCCCGTTTGATTGGCGACTTCCAAGGCCACAGGGCGCGCACTATCGGGAACAGGAATAATACTGTCGATTTCTAAATTGGCTTTTTCGATCTGCTTAGCAAGCGTTTGTCCCATGCGTAGCTGTGTTTTATAAACGGAGATGCCATCAAGAAGACTATCTGTTCGCGCGAGATAAACATATTCGAAAATACAAGGGCTTAAAGAACCTTCCGCCGCTTGAAAGCTGTGCATTTGTCCATTTAAATCGATCAAGATGGCTTCGCCTGGGCGCACGTCGCGCATTTTTTCAAATCCATTAATCCCAAAAGCGATGTCTTCGGAGGCAAAAGAGAAGTCGCCTTTTTCATCACTGATCTGATTTGCTCTTTTTGCGACAGAAAGTGGCCGAATGCCGTGGGGATCACGAAATGCAAGCATGCCAATTCCGGCAATCAAGCAGATCACACTATATGCCCCTTGGATGCGCTCCATTGTCATCTTCACACCAGAAAATAGATTGCGAATAGGCTCATCCGCGCCATTTACCTTGATCGCATCGGCGATTTTATCGGCTAAGACATTGAGAAGAACTTCGCTATCACTATCTGTTCTTAGGTGGCGTGAATATTTGCTGGTAATTTTTGTGCGTTGGGCTTCGGCGTTGGTTATGTTGCCATTATGAACAAGAAATATGCCGTAAGGGACATTCACGAAGAAAGGCTGCGCTTGAGTGGCGCTTAAAGATCCTGCCGTTGGGTATCTCACATGCCCAAGTCCAATGCGCCCGATGAGTTTTTGTGCATCTTCGCTTTTAAACACATCTTTGACGAGGCCATTTGCTTTGCGTTCTTGAAAAAAACTATCGTCATAAGTCACCATGCCAGCTGCATCTTGACCACGATGCTGAAGCATTAAAAGCCCATCATATAATTCTGCAAAGGCGGGATCTTGTTGGTTAGCAATTCCTAAAATTCCGCACATTATCTGATTACTCCTGATGAAAGTTTTGAGTGAAGTGGAAAAAGGCCAATAATACAAAGGCCAGCCACACAAAGGCTATTGATAAGAATGAAATGTAATGATCTTTCCATTCATAAAATGGAAAATTTATTTTTGTGCTTACAAGGGTCATATTGGAAGGGTGCATCACGCTTCAAATCCACAAAAAATCACTGCTACAAATTCCTTTAATGATTATTTTTTATTCTGTCACCACATTAAATATCTTAATGCTGAGCATGAGCTTCGAAAACTTTGACGTTATGGGGGGGATTTGTTAGAGAGCGACACGCTATTATTGATATTTATTTGAAAATTGGAGTTTCATATGGGGCAAGGGCAAAGTTTAAGGAAGTGGATTTCTGGTTTACTTGCAGTTTTGATCTGTATCCTTATCGGATTTTGCCTTTATATCTTCTATCCAAACCGAAACGACGCCCGAAACTTGCCAGTTGCACCAAGTGAAAATGCTCAAACGACAGCATCTGACGCTAGCGCTGATGAGAATGCAAACACGTCGTCTAATGCCGAAAAGGCCTCAAGTGTAAAGACCTCAAGTGCAGATGTGCCGAATTCGACACATCAAACCGCGCCCCTTGAAGATAGTATTTCTAATGAGGCACTTGATATTGCAAGTGCGCGCTTCGATGCGAATGTACAAATACAAGATGGCATCGTCGAAGAGATTATCAATCCAGATCGTGATCTCACGCAAGAGCAAGCGCTCCCGTCAGAGGCCGTCGATGACGCTGCTGGAAACGGGCTTGCGGATGCAGCTGGCTTAGAAACTGCCGATCATATGGCCGGTAATATTGATTTTGAGCCGAGTTTTGATCTCGTTCGCGTCCCTTCAGATGGTTTTGCAACAATTGCGGGCAGGGCTGCGGTTGGTTCGCAGATTGTCTTATACCTTGATGATGGTGAAATTGCGCGCGCGAAAGCCGATAACACAGGGCAATTTGTGATTTTAACAGAAATTCTGCCTTCGCCCAATTCACGGGTATTGTCGCTGTTGAGCCAATTCGGCGGCAAGGAAATCTACGCAAAAGAACCGATTATTATTTTGCCAACGCAAAACCTACAGGCAAGCGCCAAACCTCAGGCTTTAGACCAAATAGAAGCGGCGCCAAGCGATGAACAGCCAAAACCTATCGCAGAGCCTCGCATTGCGAAGGCTACAACGGAAGGGTTGGAGATTTTATCACAGAGCGCTGCTGATACTGAGGTGTTCATCGATGCGATTTCTTATGATGAACAAGGCCGTGTATTCGCGTCAGGGCGCGCAGCGCAAAACACAATTTTGCGAGCCTATATTGATGATAATTTTCTAATAGAGTTTTTTGCAAATAACGATGGCCAATGGCGCCAAGAGCTTATCGGACTATCAGCTGGCACGCATAGAATGCGTCTTGATAGTGTCGATACATCAGGGCAGGTTGTTGCGCGTTCAGAGCTAGAATTCGAGCGAGAGATATTTGAGCAAATCGCGCAAAACTTGCCATCAGATAGCGCTGCTTCCAATGGCGAAGCAACGCAGATCGCGCCACTAGAGCAGGGCGATGAAACTCTATCAAACAGCCTTTCTCAGGCTCAGCCGCTCACCGATGCTGAGCAAACACAAAGCACGCCTTCCTCAAATTCGAGCGTAAAAATTCTCTCACACCGAATTAATAAGGGGGATACCTTATGGGCCATCGCTCGGAAAAACTATGGGGACGGCCTTCTTTATGTTCGATTGTTTGATGCAAATAAGGCCAAAATCACGGATCCTGATTTGATTTATCCAGGGCAAATTATAAATATACCGCAATAATTGCCGTCATTGCCGGCAAATTGCATGTTGTTTTTAGCGTGCATTTCGCCGCAAGCTCAAGCTTGTTTGGCTTCCATATCTAAGGTGTAGAATGAGAATATCACGAAAAGATTCGACATATACAGCCTCACCGAAAGGGGGGCTATCTGTTTTGAAAAAAGCGATGGTTTATGCTTGGCCGAAAGATAATCTTGGTCTTCGTATTCGTGTTGTCTTTGCGCTGCTATGTTTGGCTGTGTCAAAATTTATGATTGCACTTGCACCTTTGGCCTTTGGCAGCAGTGTCGATTTCCTATCACCTACTGAAAGTGATCCCGCATATGTGCTGGGGTTAGGCGCGATTGGTTTGGTGATCGCATATGGGTTTGCTCGCATTTCTGGCAATGGTTTTCAGCAACTTAGAACGGCCGTTTTTGCGCCTGTAACCAGCCTTGCCTTAAGGCAAATTGCGAAAGAAACATTCGAACATATTCACGCTCTATCCATGCGGTATCATATTTCTCGCAAAACGGGAGGCCTGAGCCGAATTATGGAAAGGGGCGTTAAGGCGATTACGTTTTTACTCGAATATCTCGTTTTTTCGATCGGACCACTTTTTCTTGAGCTGATAATCGTTCTTGTCATCATTGGAGCGAAGCTTGGGGCTATTTATATTGCTATTCTTCTTGTGACATTCATTGCCTATATTGTTTTCACATTAAAGGTCACTGAAATTCGCGTTCGTATTCGTAAAGAAATGAATGACAAGGATACAGAAGCCAATCAAAAGGCGGTGGACAGCCTCCTAAATTTTGAAACGGTGAGATATTTTGGTGCACAAAGAAGAGAAACTGACAACTATGATGTCGCATTAGCCGGCTATGCTAAAGCCTCAATTAAGACGGATATATCTCTCGCTGCGCTTAATTTTGGTCAAGCGCTCATCATTTCGACAGGGATTATAGCTGCAATGGTGTGTGCTGCTGTAGATGTACAAAAAGGCACGATATCTGTCGGTGATTTTGTGATGGTAAATGCCTTCATGATCCAAATCACAATGCCTTTGAATTTCCTTGGCTCAATGTACCGCAATATTCGACAATCACTTGTTGATATGGAAGAAATGTTTGATCTTTTAGGGCAAGAGATTGAGATTAAAGATAAAGACGATGCGCGTGAGCTTTCTATAAAAGAGGGTGCAATTCGATTTAAGGACGTAAATTTCGGCTATGAAACATCACGCCAAATTCTACATGGTCTTAATCTTTCTATTCCAGCACAAAAAAAGATCGCGATTGTTGGGAGCTCTGGCTCTGGTAAATCTACCATCGGGCGCATGCTCTTTCGGTTTTATGATGTTTGGCAGGGGCAGATTGAAATTGATGGTCAGAACATACAAGATGTAACACAAGAAAGTTTGCATCAAGCGATTGGTGTCGTCCCGCAAGATACTGTGCTGTTTAATAATACAATTTCTTATAACATCGCTTATGGCAAAGATAATGCAACGATGGAAGAAGTCGTTGAAGTTGCCAAAAAGGCGCGCATCCATGATTTCATTATGGAGCTGCCTGAAGGATATGAAACGCAAGTCGGAGAGCGCGGGCTCAAACTTTCAGGTGGTGAAAAGCAAAGGGTTGGCATTGCTCGCACTATTTTGAAAGACCCCCCCATCTTATTGCTTGATGAAGCCACATCTGCTTTGGATACTCAAACGGAACATGATATTCTGTCAGCACTTGAGGATGCGGGGCGAGGGCGCACTGTGATCACGATTGCGCACCGTTTGTCGACAGTTGTTGAATCAGATGTGATCGTCGTCTTGGAAAAAGGGCATGTCGTTGAGCAGGGAACGCATAATGATTTGCTACAAAAAGAGGGGCGTTATGCAAAACTTTGGGCAAAGCAAAGCTCTGAGAATGACGGGGTGCCAAGTCAAGCCTGAGTGTTGTATTTTGAGAATTGTATTTATAGTCTGATATATTAGATTGAGTTTTCTATTCCTGCACTATAGTTAGCAATTCTGAGGTAAAGGTCTGGTCTAAAGGATAGTACAATGAAATTTCTCGATCTCGCAAAAGTATATATTCGGTCCGGATCTGGTGGCAATGGTTGCGTCTCATTTCGGAGAGAGAAATATATTGAATATGGCGGCCCAAATGGCGGTGATGGCGGCAAAGGTGGCTCTGTGATCGTTGAGGCGGTTGAGGGGCTAAATACGCTCATTGATTTTCGCTATCAGCAACATTTTTTCGCTCAAAATGGCCAATCTGGCATGGGCAATAATCGTACTGGCAAAGATGGCAATGATATTATCTTACGTGTGCCTGCTGGGACTGAAATCCTCGATGAGGATGAGGAAACGGTTCTTGCTGATGTGGTTGAAGTCGGGGAAAGAGTTGTTCTTGCAAAGGGCGGGAATGGCGGTTGGGGAAACCTGCATTTTAAATCCTCAACCAACCAAGCTCCAAGACGCGCAAATCCCGGCCAAGCGGGATTGGATCGTACTATTTGGCTGCGCTTGAAGCTGATTGCAGATGCTGGGCTTTTGGGTTTGCCCAATGCAGGGAAGTCTACATTCCTATCCGTGACGTCAAATGCGCGCCCCAAAATCGCGGATTATCCGTTTACAACTCTCCATCCAAATCTTGGCGTTGTCGGAATTGATAATGCTGAATTCGTTGTTGCGGATATACCTGGATTGATTGAAGGGGCATCAGAAGGACGTGGTTTGGGAGATTTATTCTTGGGCCATGTTGAGAGATGTGCTGTGTTGTTGCATTTAATCGATGGCACAAGTGATGATGTTGTGGAAGATTATAATACGATTATCAATGAGATAAGTCGCTATGATGAAGTTTTAGGATCCAAGCCTCGCGTCACTGTTCTCAATAAAATTGACAGCCTTTTGGAAGAAGAAGTTGCTGAAAAGATTGCGGCCCTTGAGCAGGCATCTCAAGGCAAAGTCTTCGCTATGTCTGGTGTTGCGAAGGAGGGCGTTGATGATGTTCTGCGCGCTTTAAAATCAGAGATATCTTCTAACCGCCTTCTTGTTAAGGCTGAAGAAGGGGGCGACGATAGCGAAGAGGATGATACGTCGTGGCATCCTTAAGCGCACAATGCCTACAAAAGTCAAAGCGGATTGTCATCAAAATTGGCTCTGCTTTGCTTGTCGAAGAGGGAAGGCTGCGCCGCAAGTGGCTTGAAGCACTGGCGCATGATATCGCGCGGCTGAAGAAAAATGGCGCAGATGTTATTCTTGTTTCTTCAGGCTCCATTGCTTTAGGGCGAGGCATTTTAAATCTACCCCATAGCGAGATGACATTAGAAAAATCTCAAGCGGCGGCATCAGTTGGACAAATTCGTTTGGCGCGCGCTTATCAAGAAGCCCTAGAACCCTTTGCCATCACGACCTCACAAATTCTACTTACGCTTGAAGATACTGAAGATAGAAAAAGATATCTGAATGCGCGTGCGACATTGAATGCACTGCTCAATCTTGGCGTTGTTCCTATTGTGAACGAGAATGATACGGTTGCGACAGATGAAATCCGTTATGGAGATAATGACCGTCTTGCAGCGCAAATTTCTGTCACCACTGGAGCTGATCTGCTGATTTTGCTTTCAGATGTTGATGGAATTTATACGGCAAACCCGAGCATTGATCCCACAGCGCAGCATTTGCCAATCATTGATAAAATAACCCCTGAAATCGAAGCGATGGCCGGTGATCCCGTATCTGGCCTCTCTAAGGGGGGCATGAAAACGAAAATTATGGCCGCGAAAATTGCCACGACTGGCGGTTGCGCGATGCTCATTGCCCATGGCGCTGCTTTGCAACCCATCAAGGCGCTTTTTGACGGGGCATCCTCAAGCCTATTTTTGGCAGAACATGATCCTGAAAAGGCAAGGAAACGCTGGATCGGCGCGATGAAGCCAAAGGGTAAAATTATCATCGATCAAGGAGCGAAGGGCGCCCTTTCAAAAGGTAAATCCCTTCTTCCCGCAGGGGTGTTATTTGTTGATGGTGAATTTGAGCGTGGAGATCCAGTCGAACTGGTTGATTCACAAGGTTATTCGATCGCTATTGGGCTAACGCGCTATACGGCGCAAGAAGTGCATGAGATTAAAGGCGTCCATAGTGATAAAATTAAAGAGATATTGGGCTATCAAGGCCGAGCTGCTTTGATCCACCGCGATGATCTCGTGGGATAATAAATAGGATATTTGAAATTATGAGTGAAATTGAAAATATTGAAAAGATGATGGCTGATTTAGGCGAACGTGCAAAAGCAGCCTCGCGTGTTTTAGCGACAGTGAGCAGTGCTTCGAAAGAAGCCGCCCTTCTTGCTGCAGCGGATGCCATTATAGCAAGTGCTGCCGAGATAAT
Organism: uncultured Celeribacter sp.; assembly: GCA_938008015.1. Lineage (GTDB taxonomy): Bacteria > Pseudomonadota > Alphaproteobacteria > Rhodobacterales > Rhodobacteraceae > Celeribacter. The sequence goes on along the minus strand of CALLMA010000052.1, from coordinate 10,177 downwards.
TCAAGCCAATCAGCTTGACCTTGAGTTTGGTCAGCAAAAAGGTTTGAGCGCAGCGATGATGGATCGCTTGCGTCTTGATGAGGGCCGTGTTGCGGCCATGGCTGAAAGCTTACGGGCTGTTGCGCGTCAAAGTGATCCTGTTGGCAGTGTGATGACGCAGTGGGAGCAACCTACAGGGCTTAAAATCAAACGCGTTCGCACACCTTTAGGGGTGATTGGGGTCATCTATGAAAGCCGCCCAAATGTGACGGCTGATGCTGGTGCGCTTTGTTTGAAAGCAGGCAATGCCGTTATTTTGCGTGGAGGCTCAGAAAGCTTTCATAGCTCAGCCGCAATTCACGCCTGCCTTGTGGCAGGGCTTAAAGCGGCGGATCTGCCAGAGGATTCCATTTTGCGAATCCCGACACGCGATCGTGCTGCAGTGCAAAAAATGCTCACAATGACAGATCATATCGATGTGATTGTGCCGCGCGGTGGCAAAGGGCTGGTTGGATTAGTGCAAAAGGAAGCACGTGTACCAGTTTTTGCACATCTCGAAGGCATTGTTCATATATTTTTAGATAAGACAGCCGATCCGCAAAAGGCAATGGATATTGTGATCAACGCTAAAACGAGGCGCACAGGAATTTGTGGCGCAGCGGAATGCCTTCTTATCCACAAAGATATCGTTGATGGTTTGGGGCGTGCGATTGTTGAAGCCCTGATTTCAAAGGGTGTTGACGTGCGTGCTGGCGCTGGTTTGCACGATATTGATGGCGTTCACAGGGCCAGTGAAGAGGATTGGGGGAAAGAATATCTGGATTGTATCATCGCAGCAAAAGTCGTGGATGATATTGATGATGCGATTTCTTATATCAATACATATTCATCTAATCATACGGATTGTATCATTTCTGAAGCTGAGCAAAATGTTGATCAATTCTTTTCTGAGATAGACAGTGCGATTTTGATGCATAACTCTTCAACGCAATTTGCCGATGGCGGGGAGTTTGGAATGGGGGCGGAGATTGGGATCGCCACAGGAAAAATGCACGCGCGCGGGCCGGTTGGTGCGGAACAGCTCACATCTTTTAAATATTTGGTGACATCAAATGGCTCTATAAGAGCGTGATCGCAAAAAACATCAATAATTGATTATATAGAGCCATAAGTATCTCACTTATGGCTCTATTTTTTGATCTAGCAGATTATACTTAAAGTATTATTTTCGGATTTATACTCGATCGCACGACCAAGTTCGCAAGCTTGCAAGGGCGCCAGTAAAAATTGAATTTCAGAGGCCGTAATGCCATCTGGATTTATCGGCTGAGTAAGTTTCTCGAATAGGTTTGCATTCGATGTGCTCAAATCACCTTGCGCGGTCACATGCCATTTCCCATCAAGATAGTCAGTCGTAACTGAGCCGCCTCTGGGAAGAGAAATTTCAGCGCAAAGAATTAAAAGGCAGGCAAGCTTCACCTCAGAGCGGCTTATATCCTCTGTTGGGTTCCAGATGATTTTAATACGTTCTGAGCTAATATCATTGCAAATGCTCACCATTTCTTTCGAAGAAGATTGTTGACCTTCAGATGCAATTCCAAGCGCAATGCGGAAGAACTTGACGCGCGCATTCGCGTTATTCACGCTTTCTGAAATAAGGTCGATTTCTGGCCCACTGCTAGGGTTTGTCATGGTGAGAAGCTCAACGCCATTTGATATAGCGCCAATGGGGCTAATTAAGTCATGACAAATCCTTGACCCCATTAAAGAGGTGATTTTATGCAGTAATTCGTTAGACATTAATTTTCCTTATAATACAATAATATGCTATATTTTGGGTGCGTGTTGTTTCCAATGTTAAGTTCTTTTATGCAAGAGTGAAAATTATAAAAAGTTTATGTTTATCCATTGTTAACCACAAAATATTAACGAACTATTAAATAAAGACTAAAGGAACTCAAGTCGAAGGGCAAACTTGCATCCTTCCACTATTACCAGTAAAAGCCGAGCTTGGAAGATTATTTGGATTAAAAAATGTCGCATAAGCATGGCCCTTTGGAACTTAAATTCGCAAAGAGCGATTTAGATATCAAAGCTGCACAACGGTTGAGATACCGAGTGTTTGTAGAAGAGTTGGGTTCGGACGGTGAACAAGTTGATCACGATAATCGTCTGGAAATTGATGAGTTCGATCAAGACTATATGCATTTGATGCTTTTGGATCCCAAAAGAAGTGATGATGTGTTAGAGCAATGCGTTGCTGTATATCGACTTCTTCCTGGTGAAAGCAGGGATGATATCGGGAAGTTTTATTCTGAGAATGAATATGATCTGTCTAAAATTTTGAATTCGAATAAGCGTATTCTAGAATTAGGGCGTTCATGCATCGATAGTGATTATCGAGGCGGAACGACGCTCTTTCAAATGTGGACAGGCCTTGCAAATTATGTACTCTCAGAAGGCTTTAGCATTCTATTTGGCACGGCGTCTTTCCATGGCCTAGAGCTTGAAGATAAAGCGCACGCCTTATCCTATTTGCAAAAAAACCATCTAGCTCCAGAAGAGTTGCGCGCAAGTGTTTTGCCAGAAAATCGTATTAATATGGATATTTTGCCGCATAGCGAAATTGATAAAAAAATAGCACTGGCAAGTTTACCACCTTTGATCAAGTCCTACCTTCGATTGGGAGGTGTGATTGGAGAGGGCGCTTATCGGGATGCTGAGTTTAACACGATCGATGTTATGCTGATTGTTGATATTGATAATGTGTCCGATCGACAGAAAGCATTATTTTCAAAATCTGCATAAAGCTTTTATGGAAGTGAACAACACATGAGTGGACCAACTTGGGAGAGCGCAAAGCCGCCTCGCTTTGCTGATATCTCTATATTTGGCTATGTTTTAGCTGCGCTTCGAGCGATTATACTTGTTTCTCTTATCTTTATTTGCATGCCATTCATGCTGATCTGCAGATTTTGTGAAAGACTGCTCGTGGGCGCCCAGCGTCCAATCTCATCGTTTTTTCCGCGTTTTGTCTCGAGAAATGCACTCAGGCTCTTAGGTATAAAGCTCAAAATATCTGGTGAACCAATGCTCAATAATGGCGCCATTGTCGCCAATCATAGCTCTTGGCTTGATATCTTTGTCTTGAATGCGTGCCAAAGAGTTTTCTTTGTTTCTAAAGCTGAAGTCGCAAAATGGCCTGGGATTGGAGCTATGGCGAAGGCAACCGGAACTGTCTTTATAAACCGCAATCGAGCAGAGGCGGCAAAGCAAAAAGAAGTTTTTAATTCAAGATTAACTATGGGTCATAAGTTATTGTTTTTCCCAGAAGGAACATCAACTGACGGTCAGCAAGTTATCCCGTTTAAATCCACTCTTTTTGCTGCCTTTTTTGCACCAGAAATTAAGAATAATCTTTATATTCAACCCGTTTCTGTAAAATATATAGCGCCTTTAGGCCAAGATGACAGATTTTATGCATGGTGGGGAGATTTGGAGCTTTCTCAATCTCTTCGATCTGTTTTATCCGTATGGAGGCGCGGCAAGGTTGAAGTGACATTTCACGCGCCTTTGCCCATTTCTCAATTTCAAAACCGCAAAGAAATAGCCTTGCAGGCAGAAGAAACAGTGAGATCTGTGTTTTAGGTAATCACGCTTTTTCACAAGTGGGTGAGTGCCCATAGAAAGTGAAATTCATTCTTGATAGTTCTTGGTTAAAGTGACGGGAGCTACTGCGATGCTGTTGAGTTATATTAAGCGCATAATTTTCATATCTGCTGTGTTGACGCAGCCAGCTTTTGCTGATCCAGACAGATGGCAGCGCGCTTGGCCAGATACTGATTTTTCTCAAACAACTATTGAAGATTGGTCTGAAATCCTCTCAGGTGGCCCTGGTAAAGACGGCATACCTGCGATTGATGATCCCACGTTTGTTTCTGTGCAACATAAAAAAGGGCTACTTGAGCGCGAGCCGGTTATTACGGTTATCAACAACGGTGATATCCGCGCATATCCGATACGGTATTTAACCTGGCATGAGATTGTAAATGATACAGTTGGCGGGGCCGCCGTTGCGATTACTTTTTGCCCGTTGTGTAACTCCGCTCTTGTTTTTGAGCGAGATGTTAAGGGGCAAGAATTGAGCTTTGGCGTATCTGGAAATCTGCGCTTTTCGGATATGATCATGTATGATCGAGAAACGCAAAGCTGGTGGCAGCAAGCGGTTGGTCAAGGCATTGTTGGTGAAATGGCTGGAGTTGAACTGGTCCAAATGCCCTCATGGATGGAGACTTGGCAAGAATTCAAACACGCCTATCCTCATGCGAAAGTGATGGAGAAACCAAATTACAATCGTGATTATGGTAGAAACCCTTATGTCGGCTATGACAGTTCAACACAGCCTTTCTTATATTTTGGCGATAATCCTCCCCATGATATCTCGCCCCTTATGCGTGTAGTGCGGGTCGGACAAAAGGCTTGGACATTGGATGTTCTATCAAAAGTGGGCCATGTTGATGCGGGAGACTTTTCGATAACGTGGAAAGCTGGACAGGCTTCAGCATTAGATGCGGCCAAAATCTCAGAAGGGCGAGATGTTGGCTCTATTCGTGTGCGCGATAGCAAAGGCAATGACATCGCTCATGATGTCATGTTTGCCTTTGCCTTTCATGCTTTCTTTCCAGAAGGCGAATGGAATTATTAGATTATAATTCCATTGCTTTGATAAGCTGATCAAGCGCTTCGATGGGGTCTTCTTCATTCCAGATTTCTTCACCAATTGCGAAAAAATCTGTATGTGGCGCAAATGTTTTTATTGCTTCAGGGCTCAGCAAGCCTTCAGCAACAATCGGCACTTCAATCATTGCAGTCCACCATTCAAATAATTCTTTTTCGGCACGATCCGAGGTCCCTAACGCATTTTCGCCAACGGGACCAAAGCTGATATAATCAGCACCGATTTCACCAGCATTTAATCCATCATGGCGAGAATTTTCACAATAACACCCAATAATGGCATCCGCGCCAAGTGTTTCGCGTGCTTTGCGTGTTGAACGCGCCCCATCTAAAAGATGAACGCCGTCAAGCCCATGTCTTTGGGCGAGTGCAACATGGCTATCGATAACAATTGCGACATCGCGCTCATGGCAGATGCTGCGCAAGGCATCAGCAGCCTTGCCGAGCTCTTTTTCATCATTGCTCGTCAAAGCAATACGAACACATGCGATTTCATGCCGATCTAAGATCATGCTAAGTTTTGGCGTAAAATCCTCTAAATCGATATGCTTAGGGGTTACGAGATATATCTGTGGTTGTTCAAGTTGCTCTGACATCTGTTCATCCTTTTTATCACCTCACGTATAAAACCATTGTTATAATAAGAAAAGGACAGCTTTGTGATTGTTTTGCATTCAAAGCGCAAATGCTTGCGTGGCTTTCGAGTAAATTGTATCAGGAACGCAAAGCAAATATCCACAAAATGATGTGGTTTTTCATCAATGAAGGGTTGCCCTATGAGCTCAACTGAAACGAACGATCAAACACAAGACTTCTCTGGCCCAATACCTACATTCGTTCTGGTGCGCCCACAAATGGGTGAAAATATCGGCGGGGCAGCGCGGGCCATGTGGAATTTTGGTCTTGATCGCATGCGCATTGTGGATCCGCGTGATGGTTGGCCAAATCAAAAGGCCGTGGCGATGGCATCTGGGGCAGGGCGTTTGCTTGATGAGGCGGGGCTGCATGAAAATGTACAAAGTGCTGTGGGCGATTGTGATTATGTCTTCGCGACGACGGCGAGGATGCGGGGCATTACGAAGCCTGTGATGAGCCCAGAGCGCGCGATGGCACATGCACGCAAAATTACCAAAGAAGGCGGTAAGGTGGGTGTGCTTTTTGGCCCTGAGCGCTCAGGGCTTGAAAATGAAGACGTTGCACTCGCGAATGCGATTATCACGGCTCCTGTCAATCCGCTCTATAGCTCGCTCAATCTCGCGCAATGCGTTTTACTGACAGCCTATGAATGGCGCCGACAAACACAAGAGGTTGTTCCTGAGTATATGGAAATGGCGAAAACGGACTGGGCGTCACATGTTGAGGTTCAAAAACTTTCAGATCATTATGAAGAAACGCTTGATGGCGCCGGTTTTTTCTATCCAGAAGAAAAGGCTGACAATATGAAGACCAATTTGCGTAATCTTTGGAGCAGAATGCCTCTCACAAAAGCGGATATCATGGTGTTTCATGGCATGATACGCCAAATGAAGCGTTGGAAAGAGCGCGGTTAAGCGTTCATATTTGGGTTAGGGAGATCTGCATATTTCTCCTATAATGCCCATCATCGACTTGTTGAGATAAGCCAGCGTGCTTAACTCTTATAAGTGTAAAATCAATATTTGTATTAAAGAGACAGAATATGGCTCAAAAAAGAAATATCTTCGAAGAAGTGTCTGAGGATCATCAAGTCACCTCTCCTGTATCGGGAGGGTTAATTGAGAAAAGTGATGGAGGTGCGAGAGGGTTTGCCAAAATTTGGCTTTTAAGCCTTTTTGCTCTTGTGAGCCTCATGATTGTGATTGGTGGCCTGACCCGCCTAACTGATAGCGGGCTTTCAATTACAGAATGGAAGCCTTTTTCAGGGGCCTTTCCTCCGCTTTCGCAAGAAGCTTGGCAGATTGAGTTCGAAAAATATAGACTTATCCCAGAGTATTTGCTCCAAAATGAGGGCATGAGCTTATCCGAGTTTAAATTCATTTTCTGGTGGGAATGGGGACATCGCCAATTGGGCCGTGTTGTCGGACTTGTTTGGGCGATTGGATATTTAGGCTTATGCATAACGCGCAAAGTGCCCAGCGGATGGCATCTACGCTTCTTATTGCTCGGTGCTTTGGGCGGCTTGCAGGGCGCGATTGGATGGTGGATGGTTTCTTCTGGATTAGAAGGGAAGATGGTTGATGTTGCATCCTATCGCCTTGCAACGCACCTTGGCTTGGCTTTTATCATCTTAGGTTTCATTGCGTGGTATAGTTTTCTTTTGTCGAGAAGTGATGCTGAGCTGATCAAGGCACGTCGTGCAGGTGATAAGAAGTTTTTCTCACTCTCAACTGGCGTGATGCATTTTGCCTTTTTGCAAATAGTATTAGGCGCGCTGGTTGCAGGCATCGATGCAGGGCGCGGTTACACTGATTGGCCACTAATGGGCGGACAGATTTTGCCACCTGACGCCCTATCTTACACGCCGATTTGGAAAAACTTCTTTGAAAATGCTGCAACGGTACAATTTATGCATCGAATGGCGGGTTATCTGTTACTTGTATTTGCATTCATCGCTTGGAAGAAGGGTCGAAAATCTGCAAATTATAGCATTTCTGGCGCATTTAATTTGATGCTCGCGCTCATGATTTTTCAGGTTGCCCTTGGTATCATCACGCTCATAAATGGCGCACCGCTGCTCCTTGGGATTTCACATCAAATTGTTGCAATTCTATTGTTTGTAAGCATTTTGAGAATGCGGTTTTATTCCCGCTACCCTTTAACGCAGTCTTTGCGCTAAAATAAAACCTTGCGCTAAAATAAAAAGGCCTCTCTTTTACGATAAAAGAGAGGCCATTAAAATTTAGTGGTTTACGATTTAGTTTTCGTCACCACGAGAAAGAGCTGCAACGCCTGTTCGCGCTGTTTCAACTAAGCCGAGTGGGCGCATAAGATCAGCAAAAGCATCGATTTTTTCAGATGATCCAGACATTTCAAAAACGAAGCTTTCCAATGTACTATCTACAACATTAGCGCGGAAAATTTCTGCCAAGCGGAGCGCCTCAACACGCTTATCGCCAGCGCCCTTCACCTTAAATAAGGCAAGTTCGCGTTCGATGCATGAGCCCTCGACGGTTAGGTCATTCACCTTGTAAACAGGAATAATACGCCAAATCTGCGCTTTGATTTGGTTGATGACATCACGTGTCCCTTTTGTCACGATTGTGATACGTGATTTATGGCCCTCATTGTCAACTTCAGCAACGGTAAGGCTTTCGATGTTATACCCGCGCCCAGAAAATAAGCCGATCACGCGTGCCAGCACACCCGCTTCATTCTTAACCAAGACAGCCAAAGCATGACGCTCAACGATATCAGGGTGATAATCGCGCAGATCATATGCAGAATGGCTTGTTGAACCCTTCTTAATGTGTAGTGCAGACATTTCAATTCTCCCTATACCAGCACAGCGCCGTCTGATTTGATTGCGCCTTCAGTTGAGGCTTCGCCCAAGAGCATTTCATTATGTGGTTTGCCTGATGGTATCATCGGGAAGCAATTTTCATGCTTCTCAACCAAACAGTCAAAAATTACAGGGCCATCATAGTTAATCATTTCCATGATCGCATCATCCAGATCCGCCGGATCAGAACATTGAATGCCCTTTGCGCCAAAGGCTTCCGCAAGCTTCACGAAATCAGGAAGCGCATCTGACCAAGAGCTAGAATAACGCTCACCATGAAGAAGCTGCTGCCATTGGCGGACCATGCCAAGGCGTTCGTTGTTCAAAATGAATTGCTTAACAGGCAATTTATACTGCATCGCAGTGCCCATTTCTTGCATATTCATCAGCCATGACGCTTCACCAGCGACATTGATAACCAAACTCTCAGGATGAGCCACTTGCGCTCCAATAGACGCAGGGAAACCGTAGCCCATTGTGCCGAGGCCACCAGATGTCAACCAGCGGTTTGGATCTTCAAAGCCCAAGAATTGAGCGGCCCACATTTGGTGCTGCCCCACTTCAGTGGAAACATAACGATCGTACTTCTTCGTAAGTTCTTCGAGGCGCTGAAGCGCATATTGTGGCTTGATGATTGTATCTGAGTTGACATAGTTCAAACAGCGCACATCACGCCAGCCATTGATTGTTTCCCACCATTTGGTGATATCAGCAGTCTTGCGACCTCTTGTTTTCCAGACATTAAGAACATCTTCAAGAACATGAGCAACATCGCCAATTACAGGCAATTCAACGCGGATCACCTTATTGATAGAGCTTGGATCAATATCGATATGAATTTTTTTGGAATGTGGCGAGAAATCTTGGATGCGGCCTGTGATGCGGTCATCAAATCGCGCGCCGATATTGATCATGAGATCGCAATCATGCATCGCCATATTCGCTTCATAAAGCCCGTGCATGCCGAGCATGCCAACCCATTCTTTGCCCGAAGCAGGAAATGCACCAAGCCCCATCAATGTCGATGTGATTGGGAAGCCTGTCGCGCCAACAAGCTCTCGCAAAAGCTGTGAGGCCGCTGGGCCAGAATTGATAACGCCACCACCTGTATAGAAAATTGGCTTTTCAGCTTGCTCGATAAGGTCAACGATCGCATTTACTTCATCTAAATCAGCTTTTTTCTTAGGCTGATAATGCTCATTTTTGATTGTGCATTGCGTTTGATATTCGCCATCTGCGAATTGAACGTCTTTCGGCAAATCAATTAACACTGGGCCTGGGCGGCCTGTGGTTGCGATGTGGAAGGCTTCATGAAGCACAGAAGCGAGTTCGTTTGTTTCTTTTACAAGCCAGTTATGTTTTGTGCATGGGCGTGTAATTCCAACGGTATCGGCTTCTTGGAAGCCATCTGTGCCAATCATAAAGGTTGGAACTTGGCCAGAAATAACGACGAGAGGAATAGAATCTAGAAGTGCATCTGTAAGCCCTGTGACGGCGTTTGTTGCGCCTGGGCCAGAAGTTACAAGCGCAACGCCTGTCTTTCCTGTAGAGCGGGCATATCCTTCTGCGGCGTGGATCGCGGCTTGTTCATGGCGAACGAGAATATGCTTAATGTCGCTTTGCTGGAAAATAGCGTCATAAATCGGCAGGACAGCTCCTCCCGGATAGCCAAAAACTGTGTCCACACCTTGATCTCTCAAAGCCTGTATCACCATATCTGCTCCGGTCATTTGACGTGTCATTTCTATTTCCTTCTAACGTCTTTCGTTTCAGTATTTACTGGCCTTATAAGCCAATTTTCTCAATAAAAAAGCCCCCGATTTTCGGGGGCGCATGGGAACCTGATGGTCAACCTATTTTATAGGCCCATGCGCATTATCTCCACCACGACTAGAATTTCTTTGATCACAGGTTGTGCTCCTTTAATGATACAGACAATCTAGGCAGCGCATTATACCTCGTCAATAGAAAAATCATAAGGTT
>CALLMA010000051.1 GCA_938008015.1 uncultured Celeribacter sp. | reverse complement strand
CAAAGCCATGCGGCGTGCATCCACGGCAGGCAAAGCACCATTGGTTGGCAGCGCCATGCCCATGGCTTCTGTGAGAGAGGCCATTGTGGAGGCTGTGCCCATCGTCATGCACACGCCTTTCGAGCGGCTCATGCCAGATTCTGTTGCCATGAAATCAGCAAGCGTCATCTCGCCCGCTTTCACATCCATTGCAAACTTGCGAACATCCGTGCCAGAGCCTAAATCGCGGCCCTTCCATTTGCCATTGAGCATCGGCCCAGAGCTGACAACAATCGTCGGGAGATCCACAGAGGCTGCGCCCATGAGCTGGCCAGGTGTGGTCTTATCGCACCCTCCCAAAAGGACGACACCATCCATGCCGTAAGCCCGAATACTTTCTTCAACATCCATCGAGAGCAGATTGCGGAAAAGCATCGCAGTCGGCTTCATTTGTGTTTCACCCAGCGACATCACTGGAAATTCAACAGGAAAACCGCCCGCCTCCCAAACGCCGCGCTTCACACCTTCCGCCAATTCGCGAAGGCCAGAGTTGCAAGGCGTGAGTTCAGACCATGTATTGCAAATCCCAATCACGGGGCGTCCATCAAAAGCATGATCTGGAAAACCTTGGTTTTTCATCCAAGAACGACGGATAAACCCGTCTTTATCGATCATGCCATACCAATTGCGATTGCGGCGTTTTTCACTCATATTTTTCTTCCTTCAATCACCCACATGCTCTCAGGGAAAGACCATGGCAATGTGATACCATAGCTCATTAAATATCTACCACTTAACTCAATCGCTTGCTTTTTTATCAGCAAATCACCGCGCGAAAGTGCTTCAGCATCCTCTTTATTGAGCAGTTCGATGCGGTAAGTCGCGTTTGGATCAAGGCGCGTTAATTGTAATGGCCGAGGCGCGATTTGTCTTGATGTTGTGGCTTTGCCAGCGAAGACGACAAAACGATCTTTATTTTGCGCAAGCTGTTGTTCGGCAACAATAGCGGGATCAACATGCTCAAGGCGTAAAATATCCGCCTTTTGCATCCAATTTCTATTGGCTTTCCACCAAGATGTAATGGATTTAAGTGTCTTAATTTCTTGCGTATCAAGTTCGCGCGGATCCATCTCAAACCCAAGGTGACGCTGCGCAGCAACCCACCCTCTCAAACTCATCGACAACATCCGCCCAGATGTATGACATTTTCTTGGCCCGACGTGAGAACCCGTCACCACCAAAGGCAAGAAGATAGATGCATTATGCTGAATGTTCAGCCTTTCGATCGCATCGTTGCTATCTGAAAGCCATACGCGCTGTGTTCGGCTCAAAATACCAAAATCTATCCGCCCGCCACCCGACGCACAGCTTTCGATTTCAACATTAGGAAAAGCAAAACGCAAATCATCAATGAGCTGATAAGAACCGCGCGTTTGGCTTGCGTCTGGCATCGGTAGCACGCGGTTATGGTCCCATTTGATATAATCAATGGGATTATCCCTCAGAACTTTTGAAATACGTTCAAACAAAAATGCCCTGACTTCCGGCAACGCCATATTCAATGCCATTTGCTGACGGCCAAGAATTTGATCTTCTCCGCCCAGCGCCCAATTCGGATGAGCGCGGAAAACATCGCTATCATGGTTGATCATCTCAGGCTCGAACCAAATCCCAAAGCTCATCCCCAAACCATGGACATGATCAATCAAGGGCTTCAATCCATCTGGGTATTTGCGCGGATCAACCTCCCAATCAGAAAGCGCGCGCGTGTCATCATCGCGCTGACCAAACCAGCCATCATCCAGAACAAATCTCTCCGCTCCAAGATCAGCGGCTCTTTGTGCGATGTCTTTGAGGACTGGAAGATCATGGTCAAAATATACCGCTTCCCAGCAGTTATAGTGCACAGGCCTTGGGCGATCAGGATCAGGGAATGTCACGATCTCATCGCGCAAATGCCTTTGAAACGAAATAGCGCAGCCGTTAATCCCATCGCCTGAATAAACCGCATATAAAGGCGCTGTTTCAAAAATACGTTGCGCTTTGGTTTCCATGCGCGCCGCATGGCCAAATTGGATTTGACGGCGTCCATCAGGAAGCTCTTCAGCCACCATTCTATGCCCACCAGACCAGCCATAATGAAAGCCATAAGCCTGACCTTGTGTGTTGGTTGCCCCACGGCAAGGCACAATAAGGCCCGGGAAATGCTCATGGCCCGTGCGCCCCGTGCGGTTTTCACGGTAACGAATGCCTGCAGACCACGGTGTTTTATTGAGTTGAAACTCACCACACCACCGCCCAGCGACATCAATCATTTCATCTGAAAGCTGCGGGGCCGGAAAAACAGGTGCGCTCAACCAATGCAAAAGAATGGGAGAGCCCGCCTCTAGGCGTGTTTGGCTGGTTATTATATGCGTCTTCGGATTGATTTCAAAAAACGCACTATAGCGAATTTCGCTATTGGTATCTTCATAATGAAGGATCAACCGATGTTGATCCTCCTCGACTTCGGATAAACAAAACTTTGGCAGCAAGGGCTCGCCATTCTCTTGGCGCAAAATCAACCCAGGTTGCCCAGGAAAACTGCGCGTTGCCTCAGGGCAAATGGACAGCTCTGGATTAGCGTCAAGCATGCCGCCTGTCACATCCAATTTCGATGCTGCATAAAGGGTTTGTAAATCTTCGTCGTCTTTGAGCCTTGGGCCCCAGTAAATCACTTCTGCTAAGCGATTATTATGGGATCCAAGGACTAAAGTTTGCCGACTATCATCAAGTCGCCAACAATTGCTCATTTAACAGCTCCGAGTGTTAGGCCTGCAATAAAGTGTTTTTGCATCAAGAAGAACATCAACACTGGTGGTAAAGCCGCAACAATAGATCCAGCACTCATCAAATGATAAGCCGCTCTAAATTGTGCGTTAAAGGAGGTGATCCCTGCCGTAACAGGCTGACTTTCAGCGCCTTGTGTCA
>CALLMA010000050.1 GCA_938008015.1 uncultured Celeribacter sp. | reverse complement strand
AATTATGCTTTCAGGCCCTATTTCCAAGATGCGCTCAAAGGGGAGTTGAGTGAGTATTATGGGATCGGCGTGACAACTGGCGAGGCCGGATATTTTTTAGGGCGCATGGTTCGAAATCAAGCTCATGATGCTTTGGGTGTTATTGTTGTAAAATTAAATCTGCTTGATGTGAGTAAGACATGGCAAGGCGATGGTGATAAGTATTTTTTGGCCAATTCAGACGGCATTGTGATTTTATCTTCTGAAAATGAATGGCTGTATAAATCGTCCAATCCGCTCTTAGATGAGGCTCGAGAACGGATTGATTTTGAACGGCAATTCTCGAATGAAACCTTTGCGCCGCTTGATTGGGAAGTTTCGCAATCTCGCACAAAAGCAACGATAGATGGTAAAAATTATCTCTATCTTTCGACAGCAAATTTGCCAAACTCATGGGGCCTGCATATCTTCGTCTCTGATGATAAGGTTTTATTTCGTGCGCTGGTGCTGATGGGGGGAGCTCTTATGCTCTGCGGTATTCTATATGGCGTTATTCAAATGCGCCGCGTTCGAAATATTCGTGATGCTCTTTTGCAATCTCGAAGAGGCGAGGAAGCGCTGCGTAAATCGAATGAGCGGTTGGAATATGAAATTGAAGAGCGAAAATCGGCACAGCTTGCTCTGGAAAAAACACAAAACGAACTTGAACGCGCAGGGCGTTTGGCCGCACTTGGTCAATTGGCATCATCGGTTACTCATGAGCTGGGCCAGCCTATTGCCGCGATGAAAAATCAAATTGTCGCCTCTGAAATGAGACATGGCAAGACGGATCTCTCACGTAAAATCAATTCGCTTGTCAGGCGGATGGAGGACATCACGAAGCAATTGAAGTTTTTCTCCCGAAAGGGCCGTGATAAGTTTGAGGACGTGGATTTGAAGGGGGTTGTTCATCATGCACTTGAGTTGTTGTCGATCAATATTACAACCCTCCAAGCGCAAGTGAATGTGCGATGTGAGGAAAGTGCTTATATCATAATTGGGAATAAACTGCGCTTAGAGCAAGTTGTTATCAATATCGTGCGCAATGCTTTAGATGCGGCAGGTGATCATGATCGGCCGGAAATCGAAATTGAACTGGGGCAAAATCAAAGCTATGTTTGGCTGGAAGTCAAAGATGGGGGGCATGGCCTTTTAGGCCGCAATCTTGAAGACTTAAAGGAGCCGTTTACAACCACGAAAGAAAGTGGGCAAGGTATGGGGCTTGGGTTGACGATTTCAGCGGGTATTATTCATGATCATGGAGGTCTCTTAACGGCCTATGATAACGAGCCGCAGGGGGCGGTTTTTCGCGCTGAATTTCCGCTCGCTGAAAAAACTGAAGGAAAGTGAACTGATGAGCCAATACCGCATACTTATTATTGATGACGATAAGATGATGCGCAGCTCCCTTGTAGATCTGTTTGAAGCGGCGGGGTGGGCCACCAAAGATTTATCTCGTGCTTGTGAAGCGCAAAGATGGATCATGCACTTTAAGCCGGATGTTATTTTATCAGATGTGCGCATGCCTGAAATGACAGGTTTGGAGCTTTTAGAAGCATTGCCCAACACTATCCCAATCGTGTTGATCTCCGCGCATGGGGATATCCCGATGGCCGTCGAAGCGATGAATCAAGGGGCGTATAGCTTTGTTGAAAAGCCTTGCGAACCTGAAAAATTGCTCTCTATTCTTACTCATGCCGCGGAACAAAATCAGATGCAGCAAAGAAATGGGCGGCTGCGCTCACGCTTGCAGCAATTAGCAGGATTGGACCGCGTGCTCTTAGGGCGGTCTCTTTTGATGAATGAGATCCGTGAAACTATAAATACAATCGCGGAAACAGAGGCCTCAGTTCTCATCAAAGGGGGCACGGGGACAGGAAAAGACTTAGTTGCACGCGCACTTCATGATATATCAGCGCGCTGTGATGGTGCCTTTGTTGCCATTAATGTAGCGCAGGTTGATGCGGAGAACCTTCCTAAAATCGCATTGAATGCGAATGGGGGGACGCTGTTCTTAGATGAAATTTGTGCGTGTCCTATGGATGTTCAAGCGAGCCTTTTGCGGTTGATTGAGAGCGGCGAAATTTTGAATTTGAATAGCGGTCAAATTGAAAAAGTTGATCTGCGCGTACTTTCTGCGACAAATGAAGATACTCAATTGGCAATACAAGAAGGGCGATTAAGGCCTGACTTACTCTTTCGCCTTGATACATTTTCTCTCAGATTACCGGCTCTTAAAGAACGGATGGATGATATTTCTTTTCTCGCGTTGCATTTTCTCGAAAAGTTTTCAGATGCCTATAACATTGATACACCAGCACTCAATAAAGATGATTTGGCCGTTTTGCTCTCATACGATTGGCCTGGCAATGTTCGTGAGTTGAGAAATGTGATCGAGCGCAGAGTCATTTTGGCACGGCAAGGATGCCAAAATATGGCCGATGTCATGCCGCGCAAAGACGTGCAAACCTCATCGCGCCCTGGATTGCGAGAGGCCGTTGCCTCATTTGAGCGCCAACTCATTTCACAATCCCTTCAAGCTCAAAAGGGGCGCATGGATGATGTGGCCGCTGAATTAGGCATTGGCCGGCGGACACTTAATGAGAAAATTGTTAAGTTGGGCCTTAATAAAGAAGAGCTTTTATAGAGCGTCATAGCCCTTGCGGATTTCCGCAGGTGGGAGCGCAGATGATGCGCGCATTTCTTCATATCTCAGCCCTTTGAATGGAGTTAGGCTTCTCTTTATTCAACAGGAGGAGTTAGAATGAAGAATAAATTGGGAACCGCCGCCACAATAGCACTCTCATTTGCATTTGCAGGGGAAGCTTTCGCGACTGAATGGAATGTCTCACTTTGGGGTAAGAGACGCGCCTTTACAGAGCATGTGGAAAAGCTGTCTGAGTTGGTGAGCGAGAAAACTGGCGGTGAATTTAAGCTCAATATTTCATATGGGGGGCTTTCTAAAAACCGTGAGAACCTTGATGGTATTTCGATTGGCGCCTTTGAAATGGCGCAATTTTGTGCGGGATACCACCGTGATAAAAACCCTTCGATTACAGTCTTAGAATTGCCATTTTTAGGCGTTAGCTCGCTTGAGCAAGAGATCGAACTTTCAAAGGCGGTCTATGAACACCCTGCGACCGTGAAAGATCTTGGCCGTTGGAATGCAACGCTGCTCATGCCTTCGCCATTGCCGCAATATAATATCGTCGGTGTGGGCGATGCCCCAAAATCTTTGGATGATTTTGAAGGTTTAAGTGTGCGCGCAACGGGCGGCATTGGGAAGGCTATGGAGGCTGTTGGAGCTGTTCCGCGCTCTATGTCTGCAACAGAAGTGCGCCAAGCGATGGATAGCGGTGTGATTAAAGCGGCAAGCTTTGCACCTCATGCGCATATCTCTTTTGGCACAATTGAAAAGGGCAAGTGGTGGACGACGAATTTAAATCCAGGCACCGTAAATTGCCCCGTTGTTGTGAATTCTGATGCTCTGGCAGATTTAAGCGATGCGCATCGTGAGGCGCTTTTAAGCTCTGTTGATGAGGCTTTAGATCATTATGTTGAACAGTATAATGGCAAAACTATGGCTGCTTGGGGGCCCGCTCTCGATGAACGTGGCATTGAGCGCGTGACATTCTCAGATGCTGATATTGAAGCCTTTAAACAAGCCGCCGCAAAACCTGCGGCTGAAGAATGGATTGCAGCTAATAAAAAGGCAGGCCTTCCTTCTCAAGAGCTTTATGATCTTGTCGTGGATAAAATAGCCGCTTCTAAATAACATTAAATCACTTTTGGCCGCAGAATTTTATGCGGCCATTTCTATTATAGGGGAGGTAGGTAATGGCAACAGCTTCATTAGTGAGAGAAGATGGCAGTCTTCTTAGTCGCATGGATTTGCGCGTGTTGCGTCTTGAAAAACTGCTCGCGCTCGTCAGTGGCTTGGCGATTTTCGGTTTAATGGTGCTCGCGGTGGTTTCTGTGAGCGGATATAACTTTTTTAATATTCCTTTGCCTGGGTATGTTGATTGGATTGAACAGGCAATGCCTTTGATCGCTTTCATGGGGATTTCCTATGTCATGCGAGAGGGCGCACATATTCGCATGGATATGCTCGTCGGGCGCCTCAAAGGGCGCGCGCTTTATTTCGTAGAATTGGTCTCAACTGTACTCGTGCTCATATTGATGCTTTTGTTGGTGTGGGGGACATGGGCTCATTTCGATCGTAGCTTTGATTTTGCATCCCCCCTATGGAGCCGTGATAGCTCTATTGATATCGCCCTCCCATTATGGCCCGCAAAACTCCTCGCGCCCGTTGCATTTAGCGTTTTATGCCTGCGTTTGATGTTGCAAGTGTGGGGATATGCACGCGCATTTGTGACAGGGGATGCAATTGCCGTGCCTCTCATCGCAGATGCAGCCCTGCAAGCCAAAATGGAAGCAGAGCAAATGGAAGGGGAACATCATGGAACCAATTGAAATTGGCCTATGGGTCACAGGGGGATTGCTTATCTTAGTCATTTTAGGGATGCGCGTTGCCTTTGCGGCGGCGCTTGCTGGAATGATTGGTTTGATTTGGATTTTCTGGGCGAAAAAAAATTATGGTATAGATGATTTTGGATGGGCGCTGGGCGTGGCGGTGAAAACGGCAGGCCAAGTTCCGCATTCCAAGGTGTCGAGCCAAGCCCTCAGCTTGATTCCTACCTTCATCTTGATCGGCTATTTGGCCTATCATGCGGGGTTAACGAAGGCCTTGTTTGAAGCGGCAAAGCGCTGGATTGCTTGGCTGCCAGGCGGGCTTGCTGTTTCAACCGTTTTTGCGACAGCAGGTTTTGCGGCTGTTTCCGGTGCCTCTGTGGCGACATCGGCTGTATTTGCGCGCATTGCTATCCCTGAGATGCTCAAAATTGGGTACGACAAAAGATTTGCAGCTGGCGTTGTTGCTGCGGGCGGAACGCTTGCGAGCTTGATCCCCCCTTCAGCGATTTTAGTTATTTATGCGATTATCGTTGAGCAAGATGTCGGAAAACTCTTGTTGGCAGGATTTATCCCCGGCGCATTCTCGGCTTTGATTTATGGCCTGCTCATCATCGGGATGGCCTTAACAATTAAAGGCTTTGGGCCGCCTGTGACTGGCTATACTTGGAAAGATCGCTTGGTATCATTGCCGCCAGCTTTGCCGATTGTTTTTGTCGTCGTTGTGATTATCTGCTTCGTTTATAATCCTTTTGGCGGTGATGCATGGGGAACACCCACAGAAGGTGGTGCCATTGGTGCATTTGTCGTCTTTTTGATGGCTTTATGGCAAGGGATGCGCTGGCCGCAACTCAAAGAAGCGCTTTTGGAAACAGCCAAATTGACCGTCATGATCTTCAGTATCATCTGGGGTGTTTTGATTTATGTGCGCTTCTTAGGATTTGCAGATTTGCCGAGTGCCTTTTCTGATTGGATTACATCCCTTGAAATGTCGCCTATTTTGATTTTGGTCTGCATTCTTTTGGCCTATGCGGTTTTAGGCATGTTCATGGATGCGATCGGAATGTTGTTGCTGACGTTGCCTGTGGTTTATCCAGCGGTGATGGCTCTTAATGGGGGTGAATTTGTCACCGCCGCAGACAGCACATTTGGAATGTCTGGGCCGATGTGTGCGATATGGTTTGGTATATTGGTGGTGAAAATGGCAGAGTTCTGCCTGATTACACCGCCGATCGGCCTCAACTGCTTTGTCGTTGCGGGTGTACGCGATGATCTGAGCGTGCAAGATGTCTTTAAGGGTGTCATGCCGTTCTTTATCGCTGATGCCATAACAATCGGTCTTTTGGTTGCTTTTCCCGCGATTGTATTATGGTTGCCGAGCTTGGCTTAGAAGGCATTAAGGAGCAGGCTTTCCTGCTCCTTATACATAAATATATGTTTTTTGGTATTTACTCGCCGTGTTTTAAAAGGCGTTGTTGTTGTCTGCCCCAATCACGTTTGGCGTCCGTTGCGCGTTTGTCGTGATTTTTCTTACCTTTGGCGATGCCAAGTTTGATTTTAATGCGCCCTGTGTGATTGAAGTACATCACAAGAGGAACAAGCGTCATCCCTTGGCGCCCTATAGCTTGAAAAAGCCGAGAAATTTCACGTTTTGAAGCCAAAAGTTTGCGCTTTCGGCGCTCTTCATGCTTAAACATCGCTTGCTCATAAGGAGCGATATAGGAGTTGGTGAGCCATAATTCGCCATCATCCACAGACGCGTAGCTCTCAGCAATGTTTGATCCGCCATTGCGCAAGGATTTAACTTCAGAACCGGTTAAAATGATGCCGCATTCAATATCGCTTTCAATTGCATAATCATATCGTGCCCGCCGATTTTCGGCGATCACTTTATAATTTTTCTCTTCAGCTGTTTTCTTTTTGGCGGCCATGATTTGAGTGTTCCGCTTATATAAGTTCTGCGTGGATGAGAGCCGCTTTGATTTGCGCTTTTGTATCCTCTTGAAGGGCGACCAATGGCAAGCGGATCTCTTCAGAACATCTGCCAAGAAGAGAAAGCGCATATTTAGCGGCTACTAATCCTGGCTCCAAGAAGAGCGCTGTATGTAGGGGCATCAATTTGTCGGTAATTTCTAATGCGGTCGCGAAATCGCCTTGCGCTGTGGCGGATTGCATTTGAGCACAAAGTTTTGGCGCAACGTTGGCTGTGACCGATATGCAGCCCACTCCGCCGTGCGCGTTAAAGCCGAGCGCTGTCGCATCTTCGCCAGATAATTGGCAAAAATCCTTTCCACAGTGCAAGCGAGCTTGCGGCACGCGAGAGAGATCACCTGTTGCGTCTTTAACGCCAATAATGCGTGGCAGCTGTGCAAGCTTGGCCATTGTCTCTGTGCTCATATCAATCGCAGAGCGCCCAGGGATATTATAGATAATAATTGGGAGATCAGCGCTGTCATGAGCGGCTGTAAAATGGGCGATTATGCCTTCTTGTGTTGGTTTATTATAGTAAGGTGTCACAATAAGGCCGGCATCGGCGCCAGCTTTATGTGCTTGTTTCATAAAATCAACGGTTTCGAAGGTGCTGTTTGAGCCTGCGCCCGCGATAACAGGTACGCGACCAGCAGCGGCTTTGACGACGAATTCGACAACTTTGTAATGCTCAGCATGTGAAAGCGTTGGGCTTTCGCCGGTTGTTCCGACAGGGACGAGGCCAGATGAGCCTTCTGCAATTTGCCATTCGACAAGCTTACCGAGCGCATCATAATCCACTTCGTCATTTTTGAACGGGGTGACTAAGGCTGGAATGGATCCTTTAAACATGATGCGCTCCTTAATTTTTGCGATATAGAATCGCTTTATATTGAATTACAGGCAGAAACTAGCCAGCTTATGGTGAAATGCCAAGAAACTCTCTTGGCCTAAAGCATAACGCGTAGTAATTTAGAGCACAATCATAAGAAATCCAATCTGATATTCAAATCGAGATATAGAGATTACATAATAAATGAGGCAATTTATGAACCTTCGGTCTTTGGTATTTTTAAAATCCTCAAGCGCCCTTATGTTGAGTGTTGCATTGCTCATGCCTCATTCGATGCAAGCCTCTCCCGCATCGGATGCTTTAAGGGAGGCGACGCGCGCTCAATGGGCTGAGGATTGGCATAAGGCGCGCTTGACGGTGCGCGGCATTGGAAGAGATATTGTGGAATGGCATTATTTGCGCGCTGGTGAGGGGAGTTGGCGTGAGTATAAAGATTTCATAAATCGCAATTCTGATTGGCCTGGATTGCCTCTCTTGATGCGGCGCGGGGAAGAAGCTTTAGCCAAATCCGCTTCAAATAAAGATATCATCGATTATTTGACGCTGTATCCTGCGAAAACGGGCGCGGGGGCGATTGCGCTTATTGGGGCGTTTGAACAAGGGCGAAAACGAATACAGGCGCAAAATCAAGCCATAGAGGCGTGGCGTGATATTGCTTTGTCACAAGAAGAGCAAGAATGGCTTATGTCGCGCTATGGAGCTTCTTTGAAGGCGTATCATGTGGAACGGGTGAACAATTTGCTTTGGCGCCAAGACTTTGAGCAAGCGCGGCAAATGCAAGATTTTTTGCCGCAGGGATGGCGCGAATTAATTCAAGCTCTCGATACTTTGTGGAATAATAAAGAAGGCGTCGATACGGCGATTGCAGCGGTGCCTGCGCATTTAAGCTCGAATCCTTTGCTTCAACACGCAAGATTTGATTGGCGGATGCGCAAAGGGCGCCATGATCAATCGGCCGAACTTATCGCAGAGGTTTCAAGAGATGTGGCTCACCTTGGTCAACCTGAAGCCTGGGGCAATAGGCGGCGCGCTTTGGCGCGTCAAATGATGCGCAATAAAAATTATCAACTTGCATATGATATAGCGGCCCATCACGGCTTGAAGAGCGGTGATCCTCATTATTCTGATTTGGAGTGGCTTGCTGGCTATATATCGCTTCGGTTTTTGAATCGCACCGGCAATGCACTTGATCATTTTAACAGCTTTAGAATTTCAGTTGCGAGCCCAATCTCACTGGGGCGCGCTGCTTATTGGGAGGGGCGCGCGCTCGAAGAGTTGGGGGCGCATGAAGATGCAAAATCGGCCTATAGTTTTGGTGCAAGATTTCAGAGTTCGTTTTATGGTCAGTTGTCTGCAGAAAAATTGGGACTGAATTTAGATCAAGCGCTTGTGAAACCCTCCAAAGTCGAAAAGGATATTTCTGCCTTTGATGCTTCATCTGTGTTAGAGGCTGCTGTTTTATTGCATGAAGCAGGTCAATTGCAGCTTTCAGCCCGCTTTTTGCGTCATCTGGGGGAGGTGTTGACCGATGAAGAATTGATACAATTAACGCATTTTGCTCATGACCTTGATCCTTATCTTGCCGTTTTAGTGGCGAAGGCGGCGGCGGCGCGTGGCGTGATTGTACCAGATGCTTATTTTCCATTGCATGAAATGGCTTCGGCCGATTTGCCAGTTGCTCCTGAGCTCGCTTTAGCTATTGCGAGGCGTGAAAGCGAATTTAACCCAAAAGCGCGTTCAGGCGTTGGGGCGCGGGGGCTGATGCAATTGATGCCGCGTACAGGGGCTGCGATGGCGGATAAATTATCTGTAACCACCTTTCAAGAAGCTGACTTGGATAATCCCGTTCTCAACGCGCGATTGGGCTCGGCATATTTAGAGCAGTTGATTGAGGAATTTGGGAATAATGTCCCTTTGGTCGCCTCTGGCTATAACGCGGGGCCAAGTCGTGCGCGTGCATGGATTGAGCGCTATGGAGACCCGCGCGCGGGGCAAGTTGATGTGATCGATTGGATTGAGCATATCCCCTTTCGTGAAACGCGCAACTATGTGATGCGCGTTATGGAGAGTGTGTTGGTTTATCGTGGGCGCCTTTCGGATGGGCCTGTTGCGATAAATTTAACGCGTGAGCTATCGGATCGTTAATTTTGTTGTTTTTGTTGCGATCTGAATATCGAAAACAACCCAGCGCAGACTACAATGAAAGCACCGAGGGCGACGTTGGGGAGTAAAACGTCGCCAAAGAAAAGGATGCCGTATAAGAATGCAAAAGGGAGGTGAAAATATGTTAAAGGCTGCAGGATCGAAGCCTCCGCAACTTCATATGCCTTCAAAATAAAAATCTGCGCGCAGACTGTTGTGCAAAGCAAAATGGCAATATGGCCGATATGTTTAAGAGCGATCGGCTCGAGGAAAAATAAGCCAATGCTCGAGGTTAAAATTAAGCCGATAATGCCTGTATAAAATAAAGAGACATCAGTATCATCATAGCGTGCGATGTAGCGATTGAGGATGGAGTAAAAGGCAAATAAGGTCGCGCCCAAGAGAGGCAGTATTGCCGTGAGCGTAAAGAGATTGGTGCCAGGTTGTATGATGATCATGATGCCAATAAAGCCAATGACAACAGAAGCCCATCGCCGCCAGCCAATCTTCTCTCCTAAGAGCGGACCAGAGAGAGCCACGATCATGAGAGGGACGATTGCAAAAATGGCGGGCGCATTGATCAGGCCAATGCGAGAGATAGCAGTCACCATCACCAAAACCTCTACGGCAAAGAGAAGCGCGCGAATAATCTGCCAGATTGGTTTTTTGGAGCTGAATACGCGCTTAAACCCATCAGGTTTGCGCATTAGCCAAATGCAAGCGAAGAAGCCCATTCCCCAATATCTAATCATCACAATAAGATAGATTGAGTATTGATCTGTTAGAAAGCGTGTGAGCATATCTTGGCTGGCAAAAGAGAAGGTGGTGAGCACCATATAGATCATGCCAAGGCGAATATTTTGCTGCCCCATGCTTCTAGCCTTCTATTTTCGAGGATGTCTCAGCCTTGATGCCAATACTCATATGGCGCTTACGCCCAAATCCTTTGATGCGTTCAACTTGAAAACCTGCCGCAGTCAGTTTCTCGCGGACATGGCCTGCGGCCGTATACGTCGCGAAGGTGCCTGTTTTATTTGTATGTTTGCCGACTTCCATCATCAGCTCCTCTTCCCATAGTTCTGGGTTTTTGGCGGGAGAGAAGCCATCTAGAAACCATGCATCGGCTTTTTGCGCCCAATCTCTTAACGTCTGTCTTGCATCGCCTATTTGCAGCGTCACATGAATATTACCCAAGTCAAATTCTGTTTCGCCTCTCTTGAGAGATGAAAGCATAGGTTTCGAAATCTGTTCGACCTCGGGAAAGGTGGTGAGGGCGGCTTCTATATCTTCGCACTGCATCGGAAAAGCTTCGAAGGAAGTGAAAGACATCTCAATATCTTTCGGGCAAATGAGCGCGAGGGCTAGGAGATTGAGCCCTGTTCCAAAGCCAAGTTCTGCAATATGAAAACCGTTTTTCAACCTGCCAGGCAAGTTGTTGCCCGCTAAGAAGACGTGGCGTGTTTCTTCTAACCCTGAGGCGAGAGAGAAATAAGGATCATCAAATTGCGTTGATATTGGAAGAGTGCCATCACGCCATTCAATTTGTGCTGTTAGTTTGTTATTCATATCGCTTACAAAGAATTAAGGTTCTTTGCAGGTATGCGGATGATTGTTGAAGGATGCAAGTATCATGAAGGTGGCAAATGAATAAAGTTGATCTAACTGTTTATGGTGCAGGCATCATGGGGCTGAGCTGTGCTTATGTCGCGGCGCGTGGGGGAAGGCGTGTGCGCGTTATCGATCCAGTCGGTGCCGATGAGCTGCGCATGCGTGAACTGCTGGAGCGCGAAGACGGTGTTGCTGACATGGTTGCGTTATTCAATACCCTGTTCGTACTGAAGCAACCGGTGACGGTGGAGGTCGGGGCAGAGGATGGCCCGTATTATGAACCGGGTGCTGAAATCATCACAATCCCGTACGAATTCGCTCTGGATATAGAGCGGCGTTTCACCGAACGAGACGAACTCTTTGGGAGTGAACCCGACAACATCGATGATT
>CALLMA010000049.1 GCA_938008015.1 uncultured Celeribacter sp. | reverse complement strand
TTTCTTCATTTGCGCCGTAGACAGAGGATGTCGAAGCCATCAGCAAATG
Source organism: uncultured Celeribacter sp. (assembly GCA_938008015.1). GTDB lineage: Bacteria > Pseudomonadota > Alphaproteobacteria > Rhodobacterales > Rhodobacteraceae > Celeribacter. Next base: position 43,717 of record CALLMA010000049.1, on the reverse strand, counting down.
ATCAACTTCGCAGGCCTTCGCGGCTTCTAGGATATTAAAGCTACCAATCAAATTTGACTCTAAATAGGCTCTCGGATTCTCTAGAGAATACCGAACACCAGCTTGCGCTGCTAAGTGAACAATTACATCGGGATCATAAGCCTCAATAGTTGCTGAAAGAAGCGCGTTATCTTCCAGACTGCCTTCAGTGGCTGAAAAATTCTCTGTTTGTAGCAAAATTTGATGCCGCCTTTGCTTGAGGCGCACATCATAATAATCGGACATCGCATCAAAGCCGCAGACCGAAAATCCCTCACTCAACAGCAACTTAGATAAATGAAATCCAATAAAACCTGCTGATCCCGTTACAAACACTTTTTTCATAATTGATACTCAAAACTCGTATTTCGACACTATTTTTGCTGAAAGAAGCAAATGCCGCTCCTCAATATTGAAGCGGCATTTACGCCTGTAGCTCTTTTATTTTGTCTTACTCAATGCCCATTTCAGACATCATTTCCTGCAATCGCGGCACATCTTCAGGATTATTCAATTCCCAAAACTGGCGCCCTCGCGCTTCAACTTCTACACAATGCACTTTCGCTCCATTTTCAAGGAAGCGCAGCTGCTCTAGCCCTTCAAGTTTTTCAAATTCGCATTCTTCCCAAGAAAGATAATCTTTCAGCGCTTGCGGTCTATAAGCATAGGCCCCCACATGGTGAAACACAGGTGTCTCTTCATCGTTATTATACGTTCTTGTAGTATATGGAATGACTTCTTTGGAGAAAAAGAGAGCATGTCTATTCTTGTCGAAAACAACCGTTGTTCCCCCGACGCGGCCAGCCTTACGATCTTCTAAGAAACCATTCAAAGCACGCCCATCGCAGCGCAAAACAGGCGTTGCCATCGCCGCACTTGGATCGTCATTCATCGCTTGAATAAGATCCTCCACAAACCAATGCGGCGTCAAAGGAGCGTCCCCTTGCAGGTTGACAACCAGATCATATGCCTCCGCAACATTTTCAAGCGCTTCAGCACAACGCTCTGTCCCATTGCGGCATGATGTAGCTGTCATAACGACCTCAGCCCCGAAAGCTTCACAGGCTTCTTTGATGCGCGCATCATCCGTCGCAACGACCACTCTATCAACGCCTTTGACCGAAACTCCAGCTTCCCAACTCCGTTGTATCAAGCTCTTTTTTTGCCCTGACGCGCCCTCAAGCTCAACAAGTGGCTTACCGGGATATCTCGTTGAAGCGTAACGGGCAGGGATTACAAGTAAAACAGACATTATGCTTCCTTTAACTCGACGCCTTTTGCAAAGGCTATAAAAAATGGGTTTGCATATTCATCTTTGCCATATTTCAAAGGAGTGTGATCGTCAAATCGAACAACTTGACCACCCGCTCCATTTAAAACGGCATGCCCGGCAGCTGTATCCCATTCCATCGTGCGCCCAACACGGGGATAAAGATCTGCTTCACCTGTTGCAACAAGGCAGAACTTCAACGAAGAGCCCGCAGAACGGCTGTCTTTTACACTGTATTTATTAATATAATCATCTGTTGCCTGATCACGGTGCGACTTTGAAGCGACGACAACCAAAGCTCCATTATCTGGCTCAGACACGGAAAGCTCCTTATAAGCTCCCATCTGATCTTTATCGAACGGACCAATCTCTTCGATCGTTTGACCATCCGCAAGCGTGATAAACAAACGCTCTTTTGCCGGTGCGTAAACCACACCGCGCACAGGGACACCATTTTCAACATAGGCAATATTGACGGTGAAATCGCCACGGCGCTTGATGAATTCTTTTGTGCCATCGAGGGGATCAACAATCAAAAAATTATCAGCAGACAAACTATGCGATTTTGATTGCTCTTCAGTAATTAAGGTCACATCCGGAAAAATGCTCCGCAGGCCTGTAGAAATGATCTCATCGGCCGCCTCATCGGCCACGGTCACAGGGCTCGCATCAGATTTAAGCTTAACGTCAAAATCTGCGGAATTATATATTTCCATGATTTTATCGCCAGCCAACAAAGCCAATCTGCGCATTTCCGGTACTAATTTATCAAAATCCATATAAAACTCCAAATTTAAACGACACATTCATTGAATGGATACCTTTATCAAATTATAATGGCTTCATAATAACAAAAGCTGTCAATTTCTATAACGAAATTCGTCACTGAGATTTTTGAGGTGAAAGATGTTTGCTGCAAAACATAAAAGGAATAACTTCCTCGTTGCATGGTCAATCTTGCGCTTAATTTTTGTAAATACAGTGCGCGATATTCGAAAATCACACGGAAACCCCATCCTCGGCCTGATCAACAGCATGCTACAAATCATCATGATGGTCGTGGTGTTTTATTTCATGTTTACGATTTTAGGCCTGCGAGGAATGGCGATCAAAGGCGATTTTGTTGTCTACCTAATGACCGGCATTTTCCTCTTTCTAACTCACAACAAAACCATGGGAGCCGTCGCTGGGGCTGGCGGAGCAACATCCGCCATGATGTTACACGGCCCTATGAATACAGCCATTGGGATCGTTTCGGCCGCCCTCGGTGCCTTGTATATTCAGGTCTTATCCGTTTTGGTCATTTATTTTGGCTATTATATGTTCACCGGCGGCATTGCCATTCAAAGCATCAAAGGTGTTTTTGGTATGTTTTTGATGGCATGGGCATCTGGGGCTGCGATAGGCACAGTCTTCCTCGCCGCAACGCCTTGGGCGCCAAAAACCATCGGCTTGCTGAAAATGCTATACATGCGCGCAAATATGATCACATCTGGAAAAATGTTTGTGGCCAATACACTGCCCGGGTTTATGTTGCCTTTTTTCATCTGGAACCCCCTTTTCCACACAATCGATCAGGCACGCGGGTTCGCTTTCAAAGACTATACACCCGTTCACACATCGGTATCCTATTCAATTTATTTTACGCTGGTATTCTTGTTCATCGGCATGCTGGGAGAATTTTTCACACGTCACCGCGTCTCAAGCAGTTGGAATGCCGGCAAATAATCTTATTTATTGCGTTTCAAATAAACGTAATAAGCCCCAGCCCCACCATGCCTGAGGTGTGCCTGCGCAATCTGTAAAATATGGCCTGAAAGAGGCGCCATGCGCAGCCACTGTGGCACATTATGCTTTAAAATTCCTGTTTTAACAGGGATAGGCCCTCCATCATCGCGCATTTTGCCCTTCCCAGTCACAACCAAAACCAACCTCAAATGATCGCGAACAGCATCTAATACGAAATGGATAAGCTCAGGATGTGCTTGCGCAACGGTCATACCGTGTAAATCCAACTTGCGCTCAGGCATTAATTTCCCGCTGCGCATTTTAGTAAATTTCTTCTTGTCCATGCGCAACGAAAGCTGCGCTACCTCTTCCGAAATTGAAGAGGCAAGATTATGACGACCTTGCTTCGGCACCGCCGTGCCTCCAATCGTAAAGGCCTCAACATCACGCAACTGAGGTTGGGGGAGAGGTATCGAGCAATGCTCAAGCCTCATTCCTTCTGTAAAGCTTTTTTCCGCGTCGAATTTAAAAGGTTGGCGCGGATTTATGGGCTTCGTTGTTTTTTTAACCTCGTCCCATAACGCACGATCTTCCAAGCTTAACTCTTTATCGCGGCCTTTTCGTGTCATTTTAGGTGGCCCGTTTTCACTAAGTCAAAAATCGGCATAAGCGCGAACATTTCGCCACCGTCTTTTACAGCACCCGCCAAAACGCCGGCCTGATCACCGCTCCCATAGAAAATATCCGCCCTATTGGCACCTTTAATCGCAGATCCCGTATCTTGCGCCACCATCAACTGTGCGAATGGATTTTTGCCTTCTTTCCGAACCCAGACAGGCAGACCCAGCTCTATAAATTTAGGATCGACTGCAATTGTACGCATGGGAAAAATAGCGCGGCTCATCGCCCCAACCGGCCCAGAACTTGCAGACAACTCAGGCCTTTCAACAAAAAAGATATACGACGGGTTTGCGTTTAAAAGCTCAATCCCCGCTTGCCCATTCCTTTTAACCCAGTTTTGAATCACCTTCGCGGAGACTTGATGGCGATTGTAAATTCCCCTCGCAACCAAAACACGTCCAACCGATTTATATTTATGCCCATTATTGCCAGCATACCCAACGCGCAAAACAGTATCATCTTCAAAACGAATGCGCCCAGAACCTTGAATTTGTAGAAAGAAAAGCTCTACGGGATCATCAACCCAAGCGATCTCAAGGCCCTTCCCTTCCAAAGCGCCATTAGCGATTGCACGTCTATCAAAATATGTTCCATTTTTGGTGACATTTTCTGGCTTGCGGTAAAGGGGGTATTTGTAGGTTTCGGACTTTGTGCGAGATCCCCTTAGCTCAGGCTCAAAATACCCTGTGAAAAGCGCTTCTTCTGAATGTTCTTTGACGGGTCGGAAGAGAAGCTCAAAATAGGTTTTTGCATCAACGTCACTTTTTGCAAAATCGCACAACCACTCCCACTGCGCCCCCTCAAGCCGATCGCAAGTTCCCGCAAAGGCCGTTAGAGCTGCTTGATGATCATCATTATGCCACCCCTCAAGCTCCTCAAAGCCAAGCACCTCCAAATGGCCTGCTTGAGCGATTGAAGAGCTCATAAAAAGTATCGCTGCCAAAAAGGCAGCGCACATTTTCTTCGATAAAAACATAGGTTTTTATGCCCCAGTTGCAACCAAAAGCCAATTTGGATCGTCGGCACCCAATTCTCTTGAGAACGTCCAAACATCTTTTTGCTTCACAACAGCTGTTGGGTTGCCCTCAACAATCTCGCCATTTTGATCTTTTACAACATTGGTCACATCTGCAATGAAACTAATCGTAATTTCGGCCTCATCCGTTGCTCGATCCAATGCTGCGTTCAATATTTTCACCTCGCGCATGCCGATAAACTGGCTTTCAACTTTGAGCCCCTTATCTTCGCGATCCGCAACAACATCGACAAAGGCAGCCAAAACATCTTCCGCAAGAAAATCTTTGATCTCATCAAGCTCGCCACGTTCAAAGCTCATCAAAATCATTTCATATGCCCCACGCGCGCCTTCTAAAAACTCGGAGACCTTAAAACTCGGCTCGATGCGTTTAATCGCCGCTAAGCTATCTGCCGCAGCAGATCCAGCTTCTACGTTATCGATGATGTCGTGATCAGGCCCACCTTCGATGACTTCAAACTTTTGCTTTGTCGCTTTATTCGCTGATACGTTTGATGCCATATCTTCCTTATTTGGCTCAAAACCCTCTCTTGTTCCTAAAACATCTTTCAAGCGCAAAATTAAAAAAATTGCTACTCCTGCAAGGATCAAGATTGTTAAAAAAGATTGGTTCATTTTAAAGGTTTCTCCATATTGGCATAGAAAACGGTGTTATTGATCACTATGTAGGTGAGCATATGCATGAATTCTAGCATAGTGGCAAATATTTACAGGGGGACATATGTGGCTTTTTATTCTTTTTGTCGCAATTCCGATCATTGAAATTGGGTTGTTCATCCAAATTGGCGGCGCAATCGGGATTTGGAGTACACTGCTTATTGTTGTTCTAACCGCCATTGCTGGAACTTATCTCGTCCGCCAACAAGGCGCCTCTGCGCTTCGCGACATCCAAATGTCTTTCTCCAACCTAAACGATCCAGGCACCTCTCTTGCGCATGGCGCAATGATACTCATTGCAGGCGTTTTGATGCTCACACCTGGTTTTTTCACGGATACGATTGGCTTTCTATTCCTCATCCCGAAGTTTCGCGATAAAATGTTGAAATTGGCCCAGCAACACATCAAAAACGTTAAACTACATACTCACACCAATTTCACCCATAATAACACAGGCACAAGCACCTCTCAAAGCGACACAACGATCGATGGTGAGTGGAAAGAGGTTGAAGTTAATAAATCGTTAGATAAAAATGAATAAGAATAGATTTTGTTCATAATTACTAATTTAAAAACCAGCATATTTAAGGAAATAAAAAATGGCTGATACAGATACAAAAGAACCAACACAAGAAGCTGCAGCAGAAGCAAATCCGCAAGTAAAAATGCAGATTGTTGGCCAATTCATTCGCGATATGTCGTTTGAAAACATCTACGCGCAAAAAAGCCTTAAATCAGAAGGCCGTCCAAATATTGCTGTTCAAGTGGCTTTGGATGCACGTAAACGCGAAGAAGAGAATCGCTTTGATGTGAGCACAAAGGTTAAGATCGAGAGCAAATCTGAGGCCGGTGAGACCTTTTTCATCCTCGAAATAGACTATGTAGGAATTTTCCACATTGAAAATGTGCCAGATGAGCAAATGCACCCATATCTCTTGATCGAATGCCCACGCATGCTCTTCCCATTCTTGCGCCGCATTGTACACGATGTAACGCGTGATGGTGGTTTCATGCCTGTTAATCTCGATCAAATCGATTTCGTTGGTCTTTACCGCCAAGAGCTTCAGCGCCGCGCTGCTGCACAAGCTGAAGAGCAAAAAGTAAACTAATCACTTGATTTGAGTTTATTCCAAACAGAGCCGTCGCCCAATGCTTCTACAAAAGCGCTATGGGCGGCGGCTTCTTCTTTTGTGATGCGAGAAGGCAAAGGTATCTCTCTTTTTTTGACAGCCCCCATTGCCGCTCGAGATGCGTCATTGGCAGAGTTTGAGGCGCTATTTGACGGCGCTAGCACCAACCCTGGCTGACGACCGCCGATAAGCTCCAAATAAACTTCGGCCAAAATTTCACTATCAAGCAAAGCGCCATGAAGGCTACGCGAGCTATTATCGATATTAAAACGTCGACAAAGCGCATCTAGGGATGCAGGCGAACCTGGAAACTTTCGCCTCGCAATCATCAATGTATCAATGGCGCGCGTTTTAGAAATCTGCGCCATATTGAGCCAGCTCAATTCCGCATTCAAAAACTTCATATCAAATGCGGCATTATGGATGACTAATTTTGAGTCTTCGATAAAATCAATGAAATCTTGGGCAACTTCTTTAAAAAGCGGTTTATCTTTTAAAACCACCTCTCCCTCTCTGGCCTCTCGCGGCGTTTCAAGCAAATCAGGGCCAATACCATGCACTGAAAACGCGCCTTCAGGCATCATTCTCTCAGGATTTATATATTGGTGATAGACACGCCCAGTCGCAACGTGATTCACAAGTTCTATCGCCCCGATTTCAACCAAGCGATCGCCGCTAAAAGGGTCGAATCCAGTCGTTTCAGTGTCTAATACGATCTCACGCAAGGTCTAGCTTCCTCTTTATTTCAGCAAGAAGATCGAAAATTTTCTTCCGAACATGTGCTTTATCATAAGTTTCAATGACGACATCCGCGCGTTGCCTCTTTTCACAATCGGGCATCTGCTTCTTCAAGATCGTCGAAAAATGGATTTCCGTCATCCCAGGGCGTGCCATGACGCGCTGCTTTTGGGTCTGTTCATCGACAGAAACAACCAAAATGCAATCTACATTTTGATCCATACCCACTTCAAACAGCAAAGGTATATCAAGCACAATTATCTCGGCCTGAGATGTGGCGATGAATGCATTTCTTTGCTCAGCAACAAGAGGGTGAACAATCTCTTCAATTTTCGATAAAAGCTCGGGCGAAGCCCTCAACATCTCCTTGAGTAATCGCCTTGAAACCCTTCCCTCCAACACGACTTCAGGGAAAATCTTCTGGATCGGCGCAACAGCCGCGCCCCCCTCTTGGTACAATTCCTTCACAGCCCAATCGGCATCCCATACGCGAAGGCCCGCCTCGCGGAAGAAAGAGGCCGTTGTCGTCTTGCCCATACCGATCGAGCCGGTCAAACCTATGATATAGGGTCTATTTTTCACGACGATAACATGTGCTGGCGCAGAGCCTCATCAACTTCAGGCATATGCTTAAACCACCGTTCAAACCCTGGCGCAGCTTGATAAAGAAGCATGCCAAGGCCATCGACAGTTTGACACCCGCGCGCTTTAGCTTGGCGCAATAAAGATGTTTCAAGGGGGGTATAAACCAAATCCGTGACAACGGCATCTGCGTCTAAAAGATCAAGAGAAAGCGTTAAATCATGATTTCCAACCATCCCAAGAGATGTCGTATTTACAATAGTTCTGGCGCCCTCAAGGCATAGATCAACGCGCTCCCAATCTTCGACAATAATCCGAGCACCAAACTCGGATTGAAGCGCTTGCGCCCTCTCTCGCGTTCGGTTCAAGAGCCGAATTTCACGAACACCTTCCTCAAGCAACGAATAAACAACCGCACGCGCCGCACCGCCAGCCCCAAGCACCACGGCCGCGCCCGCCTTTGGATCCCAATTTGAATGAGCCTTTAAGTTTTCAATAAAGCCGTAGCCATCCGTATTATCGGCATGAATTGTGCCATCAGGCCTAAATGAAAGCGTATTGGCCGCTCCAATCATCGCAGCGCGATCGGATACTTCATCTGCCAATTCCAACACAGCTTCTTTATGCGGAATCGTCACATTCGCACCAACAAACCCCATTTTCGGCATGTGCGCTAATGCATCTTTGAGATCACTTTGCTCGATATGCAAATGAACATAATGCCCATCTATGCCATATTTATTGAGCCAATAGCCGTGAAGTTTTGGTGATTTTGAATGCGAAATAGGCGCCCCAATAACACCTGCTAAAGGAATTTTTGTACCCAATTCAAACTCCTGCTTTTAACGGCGCTCTCGATGCACCTTAGACTGAATATTGGCCTTGTATGCCATTAGCCCTAGATAATTCCACAAAATTATTTGCTAAAGGCAATCACAATTGCAACAAGTATCATCAAAACGCCTGCTGTCACATTCATGCGCCTTATAGCACGATCAGAGGCCATAAGAGCGCGGATTTTTCCAACAAATACCGCCAATATTAGATTGCACGAGAATGGAATAAGCCCCGAAACGGCACAAATAGCGACCACATCCAAAGCAGTTAAAGCATTGATATTGAAAAAGCCTGGTAGCATGAGCGTATAAAATAGCACGGCTTTTGGATTGCCTATGATGACAATCAGCCCTGCAATAAACCCCGCCATCATTCCAGGGCGCGTTAGGCGACTATTTGCGCTGATGGCTGAATCTGATTTCTTTATCAACAAAACACCCATCGCCAAAAACATGACAACAGCGCCCCACTGTAAAGCCGTCAGAAACCAGCTAAACTCCGAAAGAACCCAACTTACGCCCCAAATTGCAAATAAAGCCCAAAAGACATCACCGATCACAACGCCCAGTGCCAAAGGCCAAGCGGAATGGAAGCCCCCCGATAAAGCCCGCGCTAAAAGGGCCACCCATACAGGGCCGGGCGTCATAAATAATCCAAACAATGCAATAGCATATAGGCTAAGTTCTATAAATCCTAATGTCATTTTATACCTTAAGGAGCGCGGTTGATCTGTGTTTGAGTTAATTCAAACTTCATAGCGCGATCTTTTAAATCTGAAAATAAATCTGCTTCTGTACCTGTCATGAATGCTTGCGCTTTCAAAGAACAAATTTCGTCATATAAAGCGCCACGACGGTTCACATCCAAATGCGCTGCGACTTCATCAAGCAGGTAGATAGGCGCTTCGCCTGTTTCCGCAGATAAAGCTCTGCCATTTGCTAAGATCATCGAAATTAAAAGGGCTTTTTGCTCACCCGTAGAAGCCTGATCAGCTGCGATGCCTTTTGCCTTATAAATGGCATGAATATCAGCTCGGTGAGGGCCAATTAAGGTGCGCCCTGCTGCGAGGTCGCGCATTCGATTGTCTGAAAACGCGGCCATTAGATCCGCTTCACTTTCAGGTAGCGCCATGGCATCAGAAGAACTTAAACTCAAATCTGCACGCGGAAAATCCCCATGAACTTCATTTTGTGCAACACTAATACGCGCCAAAACCTCCATGCGATAGCGCATGATCAGAGCCCCTTTTTGCGCCATATTGACCTCTAAGGCACGGTACCAATGAGAATCTCGAACACCTTCTTTTAACAGGCGATTTCTTTCTCGCATCGATTTTTCATAAGATAAAATCGCATCAGCATGCGCAGGCTCAAAACTCATCACAAGCCGATCGAAAAACCGCCTGCGCCCTTCCGCCCCTTCAATCCAAAGCCGATCCATTGCAGGAACCAGCCAAATCACGCGCGACAAACGCGCAAGCGCAACTTGAGGGCCAAGCTTGCCGTCAATGCGTACATTGCGGGATTTGCTCGTTTCCGCCCATGTTTCCAGCTCATGAAATTGGTTTTTCGTTTGCAGGTTCGCTTTGATTTTCCAGCCGATATTATCGGGCTTATATGCCAAATGCTCCGATGCCAAACGCCGCATGCCGCGCCCAGGGGATAACATTGAAACGGCTTCTAAAATATTTGTCTTACCAACGCCATTAGCGCCCCATATTGCAACAGGGCGCCCGTCAAATTCTAAATGAGCTGTTTTATGCGAGCGAAAATGCGACAGGCTCAGCTGTTCAATATAAAGGCACGCCATCCGACTGTCTGTTTTAACTTCAGACACGCATTGGCATCACAACATAGACAGACGACGTATCATTTCCTTCGCGCATAAGGGCTGGATCGCCAGATGCATTAAACATAAATGTTGCATTTTCACGGTCGACCTGAGAGGCCAATTCGAGCAAATATTTTGCATTAAATCCGATCTCAAGCGGTTCATCATTATAGGCAACAATGAGCTCTTCTTCCGCTGTGCCAGCATCTGGTGCATTTACAATCAAAGTCAGCTTATCTTCAGATAAGCTCAATTTTACAGCACGAGAGCGCTCAGAAGACACAGTTGCAACACGGTCCACCGCTTTGGCAAATTCTGATGCATCTACTTCAAGTTGCTTGGTATTCCCTGTTGGGATCACGCGCGTATAATCAGGGAATGTGCCATCAATGACTTTAGAAGTTAGGGTAATAGCTGGCGTTGCAAAACGAATTTTCGTTTCAGACACAGATACAGCCACCTCCATATCATCGTCATCAAGCAGCTTGCGCAATTCGCCAACCGTTTTACGCGGCACAATCACGCCCGGCAAATCAAGTGCATTCTCAGGCAAATCCGCATCAACGCGCGCCAATCTATGACCATCCGTGGCAACACAGCGAAGCACCTTGCCATTTTCTCCGTCTGACACATGCAGATACACACCATTCAAATAGTAGCGCGTTTCTTCCGTTGACATGGCAAATTTTGATTTATCAAATAAGCGGCGCAAAGCAGGGGCTGCGATCGAAAAATTACTCGCATAATCAGCCGAGGCCATTGCGGGAAAATCTTCTTTAGGAAGTGTTGCTAAGGAGAAGTTGGACCGCCCCGCCGCCACACTCAGGCGTCCTGCGGCCGCGTCATCACTGAGCACAACCATCGCGCCATCTGGAAGTTTTCGAACAATTTCATGCAATGTCACTGCAGAAACAGTCGTTGCGCCAGCGCGCTCTACCATTGCAGGCGATTTATCAATCACTTCAATATCCAAATCGGTAGCCCGAAAAGAAACGGAATCTCCTTCGGCTTCAATCAGAACATTGGCAAGAATTGGGATGGTATTACGACGTTCAACAACCGATTGTGCTTGTCCAACAGCCTTTAATAACTCGCTGCGCTCGATACTAATTTTCATGCGATCCTCATACTGTCTCAATTCGCTTGGAGGAATGATCGTAAACTATCCCTCTAAAAGCGCAAGTTTTCTTTAATGTTATTGATAGAAGTAACAACGCCTAGGTCAAGCGCATTATACGCAAGCTATGTGATCACGCCTCCAAAGCGCGACGTAACATTTCAACATCTTCTGATATTTGACTATCGCTCACAATCAGCTCTTCAATTTTACGCACGCCATGCATCACAGTTGTATGATCGCGCCCGCCAAATCTACGCCCAATTTCAGGCAAAGAACGCGATGTTAGCTGCTTAGAAAGATACATTGCCATTTGGCGTGGGCGCGCGATCGTTCTCGCGCGTTTTGGGCCAATCATATCGGAAAGGCGAATAGAGAAATGCTCGGATACTTTTCTCTGAATTTCTTCGACGGTTACTTTGCGATCAGAGGCCTTTAGAATATCGGCAAGGCATTCTTGCGTCAGATCTAATGTAATTTCACGCCCCACAAGCGAGGCATAAGCGAATAAGCGCATCAAAGCGCCTTCAAGCACACGCACGTTGCTAGAAATACGGTGGGCCAAAAATTCTAAGACGCCATCAGCAAAGGCAAGCTCTGGATATTGCTCGCGGTAATTATCTGCCTTTGTTTGAAGCACGCCAAGGCGGAGCTCATAGTCTGTTGGGTGCAAATCAACAACAAGGCCGCATTGCAGGCGCGATTTAATACGTTCTTCGAGGCCTTGAATTTCTCCAGGCGCGCGATCAGCGGAAATAATGATTTGCTTGCCCTGATCTACAAGCGCATTGAAGGTATGGAAAAACTCTTCTTGCGTACTGTCTTTACCAGCGATGAATTGGACATCATCCACCATTAGCACATCCACAGATCTAAAGATTTGTTTGAAATCAATCATCTGCTTATCGCGAAGCGCCTGAACAAAACGATACATAAATTGCTCAGCTGAGAGATATACAACTCTCAAATTAGGGCTGCTGGTTTGCAATTCATGCGCAATCGCATGCATTAAGTGCGTCTTACCAAGGCCAACACCACCATATAGGAAAAGCGGATTAAATGTGACAACCCCACCTTCCCCAACACGCTTTGCGGCTGCATGCGCAAGCTCGTTTGGCTTCCCGACAACAAAGTTATCAAAGGTAAAGCGCTTATCTAAAGGAGCGCCAGGAAGCTTTTCATCTCTTCTTGTGCTTTTTTTAGGAGCGGGCTGCTTAACTGCCGGTGTGTCGTTTATTTCTTTGGCGACATCTGCATCGCTCTCGGTTTCAAATTTTTGCACCGATGCTTTTGGCTTTTGGCTGAAAACTTGAAAATCCAGACGCGCGATTGAGTCATCGACTTCCTTGAGCTGAGCTAAAATTGCATCCGCAAAATTACGATTGAGCCAATTGGCCATAAAATTGGTCGGCACTGAAAAAAATGCGGTTCGATTTTGGACATCACTCAATTCAATTGGCTCAATCCAATTCGTGAAATTATGAGTACCAACTTTCTTTTCAAGCTGTCCCTTCGCTAATTCCCAAATATTTGCATTCATTGTTCGGCTGTCCGCATTTTATTTTCTATTTTTGTGGCGCATAGGCGCAATGTGATCAAACACGAAAAACCCCATAAGAATTTGTCATTCATACATAAAATGATGAATGAATCATAAAATAAAAATGATATAAATTTAGACTTATATGAGGGACTCGGATGAATCGCTAGAAAGGAAGATAACAAGCTTGTGAGGCGGCGCGCAATCGTTCTTCTCGCTTGACTCTTTATTTATCCACAACGAATCTCAAAACTTCTTTTGATCCAGAACCTTGTAGAAGAAGTTATTTTAGCCGCGCAGATCAAATTTGTTCCATTTTAACCAAAAATTAACGCACCTATTAAAAATTTAGATTCGTTTGCTTTTCTCCCTGCGCTTGCCACTGTAGCTTTGCCTATATAAATAAAGATCATGACAAAAAATCTACCGACAACAGATAATCCGCTCAAAATTGGAACACGCGCCTCCCCTTTGGCGCTCGCTCAAGCATATGAAGTGCGCAACTTACTCATGCGTGCTCATAATTTGCCTGAGGATGCCTTTGAGATCGTGCCTCAATCCACTTTGGGAGATCGCGTACAAGATCGTTCTTTGCGCGCTCTTGGCGGCAAGGGTTTGTTTTCGAAGGAAATTGAAGAGCATCTCCTCAACGGCCATGTTGATATCGCCGTTCATTCAACAAAGGATATGGCTGTTGAGCAGCCTGAGGGGCTGACCCTAGATGTTTTCTTAAAGCGCGAAAATCCTCATGATGCCTTTGTCAGCAAATCCTATAAATCCATCCCAGAGCTCCCTATGGGGGCAACTGTGGGAACGTCTAGTTTGCGCCGAAAAGCGCAGCTTTTAAATCAACGCCCAGACCTCAACGTCATTGAATTTCGCGGTTCCGTTCAAACGCGTTTGCAAAAGCTAGATGCAGGCCTTGCAGAGGCTACTTTTCTCGCGATGGCGGGATTAAATCGTTTAGGCCAAGAGAATACCCCCGCGCATGAAATTCTTTCGCAAGACATGCTCCCTGCCGTTGCCCAAGGTGTCATCAGCATCGAGCGGCGCACAGATGACCGCGTTACAAAAGAAATTATTGCCCCTTTAAATCACCGAGAAACTGCGCTGCAAATGCAAGCTGAAAGAGCTTTTTTAAAAGAGCTCGATGGCTCATGCCAAACTCCCATTGCAGGCATTGCGCGCATCAAAGGCGAGCAAATTCATTTGAAAGGTCAAGTGCTTCGCACAGATGGCAGTGAAGAGGTCAGCAAAGAGATTATTGCGCATATTTCTGAGGCAGAAGCCTGCGGCATAACGCTGGCGCAAGAAATACTTTGCGAAATTGATACAGATTTCTTTAAGTAATCTCATAGCTAAAAATGAAACGTTAATGTTGATTTTGGTTTAATACCCAATTCTAGCCCCTCCCGCTTTCCAAAGAGCGAACAAACCGCTATATGGTGAGCCAAAGCCAATATCAGTCAGTGAGTATTCTAATGAAACCCAGCGCACCAATCACGCAGGATGTGATGACATTCCCGAGAAAGCTCGAAACGACAGGCAAGATCAATCTTGTCGGTTTGTCCCGCGATGGCATGCGCCAAGCGCTCATTGAAAGCGGCACGCCTGAAAAGCAAGCCAAAATGCGCACTGGGCAAATCTGGCAATGGATTTATCAATGGGGTGTGCGTGATTTTGATAAGATGACAAATCTTTCAAAAGCCTTCCGCGCACAGCTTGAAGAAAGCTTTGAAATTCGAATTCCAGAGGTCGTTTCAAAACAAGTTTCCACGGATGGTACGCGCAAATATCTTGTCCGTATTAATGGCGGTCATGAGGTGGAAGTTGTTTATATTCCTGAAGAAAATAGAGGCACATTATGTATCTCTTCGCAGGTTGGTTGCACGCTCACCTGCTCTTTCTGTCATACTGGAACGCAAAAGCTGGTTCGCAACCTAACGGCTGATGAGATCGTTGGGCAAGTTATGATGGCGCGCGATGATCTTGATGAATGGCCTAAAAGCGGCACAGTTACAGGTGCGCCGAGATTGCTTTCAAATATCGTTTTGATGGGAATGGGCGAGCCTCTTTATAATTTTGAAAATGTGCGCGACGCGATGAAAATTGTTATGGATCCTGAGGGCATTCAATTGGGTCGACGACGCATCACGCTCTCCACATCAGGCATCGTGCCAGAAATTCATCGCACCGCAGAAGAGATTGGCTGCCTCTTGGCCGTTTCTTTCCACGCAACAAATGATGAAACACGCGATATTCTTGTTCCTATCAATAAAAAATGGAATATAGAAGCGCTTCTTGAGGCGCTGCGTGAATACCCAAAAGTTAGCAATTCTGAGCGCATAACCTTTGAATACGTGATGCTGCACGGCGTGAATGATACGGATGAAGACGCACATAGATTGGTCGAACTTCTTGAAGGCATCCCCGCCAAAGTGAACCTCATTCCTTTCAATGAATGGCCAGGATCAGCATATAAACGCAGCTCGAACAATAGGATTAGAGCCTTTTCTTCTATCTTAATGAATGCCGGATATGCATCTCCAATCCGTGCCACGCGCGGCGAAGATATTATGGCGGCATGTGGTCAGCTGAAATCAGCGACGGAACGCGAAAGAAAATCTCGCAAACAAATCGAGGCAGAAGCTGCGCGTCGCTAATCTGATTTCAAAATGCTTCTGTGTTGCTTGCCTATCACTTCAGGCATGTTAATGTTGCACTATGATATCGACTAGCGCTCACTCCCGCCAAATATTGCAACAAGGGTTTTTACAAAAAACGCCTTATGAAAATGCGCGCCTAACGCCTTTGGCAGGCGACGCATCTGGGCGTGTTTACTACCGCCTTGAAGACCCAACAACAAAGCAAACGGCGGTTTTAATGGATGCCGCGCCGGAGATAGGGCAAGAGGTGTCGCGCTTTGCCGAGGTGGCACAATATCTTAACGATTGCGCCCTTACTGCGCCCATCATCTACAAAATCGATCCAAAAAATGGCTTCCTTCTTCTTGAAGACTTTGGGGATAACCTCTTTGATCAGATGTGCTTGCACTCACCCGCTAAAGAAATCCAGCTTTATGAGAGTGCGGTGCTTGCGCTCGCGCATCTCGCCACTTGTAAAACACTTCCACAGGCTCATGATTTTCGACCACAAATGAGTGACATCTCAGCGACTGTTTTTGAATGGTATGTAGAGCCAATTGCCAAGGTTAGGGTCGATTCTGATCGAGAAACGTGTATTCAAATGCTCGACGAATTAATCCACAACTTATCGACACAGCAATGCACCATGCTTCGGGATTTCCATGCACAAAATCTGATATGGCTCCCAAATAGAACCGAAAATCAGCGCGTGGGCCTGCTTGATTTTCAAGATGCTATGATTGGTCCGCTCGTTTATGATTTAGTCTCCCTCGTCACAGATTGCAGACGCCCTATCTCAAACGAGCTCAAAGAGCATTGTAAGCGTCTATTTCAGCGTCAGCTGCGATTGGATCAAGATGCTTTCGAACGTGATTTCGCAATCTGCTCAGTGCAACGCAATCTGCGAATACTGATGATTTTTTCTCGCATGTCACTGCATTTTAAGAAGCCGCATTATGTCGATTTCATTCCCGAAGTTTGGCGGCATTTACAGCAAGATTTGCAACATCCAGATTTGGTCAACCTCAAAGAATTTTTAGACACGGCTTTGCCACAACCAACCCATACAAACCTGAAAGTGCTAAAAGACAAATGCGGAACTTACCCACTGCTGCCATGATATTTTGTGCAGGTTTAGGCACACGAATGGGAAAGCTTACTCAAGACACACCGAAACCACTGCTCAAGGTTGGTGATAAGACCCTACTTGAACACGCTGTTGCGCAGCTGCCAAGCGATATTAAAAAAGTCGCCAATACGCATTATCTTGCAGATCAATTTTCTGCCCCCTTTCACACCTTAAATATTCACGGCTTATATGAGCCTGAGATATTGGAAACGGGAGGCGGGCTTAAAAATGCACTATCCGCTTTAAAATCAGACGCGATCTATACCATGAACACCGATGCAATCTGGCTAGGCCCTTGCGCATACGAAAGCTTGTTAAAAGCTTGGCAGCCAGAAAAAATGGATGCATTATTATTGACCGTTCCAATAGAGAAAACCTATGCGCATCTCGGAAATGGCGATTTTGATATAGACGCTGATATGAGATTACGCCGCGGCCATCGGACTGTTTATACTGGGCTTCAAATCATCAAGACGAATGTTTTGGATGGCGTTGATAAAACGCATTTTTCATTGAATGTGATTTGGAATCGGCTGTTTGAACAGGGGCGAATTTATGGCACGCAATATACAGGGCATTGGTGCGATGTTGGTCACCCTGAAGGCCTTGTGATTGCACAAAAACAACTTGAGGCACGTCATGTTTGAAAACTGTTTTTATGGCCTGCCGTGCGGTGTAAATTATCCTGAAGGCATTAAAAACGGCCTATTGGAGCGTTTAAAAGATGCGCCTCCTGAAATGCTGGCGCGCACACAGATTTTCGTCAACACGTCTCGCATGAAGAAAGATATTCTTGCGGCTTTCAATGATGGCGTGCCGCGGTTTTTACCTCAAGTCAAACTTATCTCAGAGCTTGGAAAAGGCTCGCACGCAAAGGCGCTGCCCGATGTTGCTTCGAGTTTGAAAATTCGTCTCGAACTTAGTCAAATCATACGTTTATTTCTTGAAAAAGAGCCGCGATTTTCGATTAAATCTTCCGTCTATGATTTGGCAGATAGTCTTGCGGCGCTGATGTCTGAGATGCAAGAAGAAGGCGTCTTCATAGAAGATTTTGAGAATTTGAACATTCAAGATGCCTCAGGGCATTGGGAAAAGGCGTTGCAATTTGTTCGCATCGCTTGCGATTATATTAATCCAGACGCTAAAGATCTGATCTCCATTGAAGCGCGCCAGAACATCATCATCGATCTACTTGAGCAAAAATGGACCGCTACGCCACCAACTGCACCTATTTTACTGGTCGGCTCAACGGCTTCTCGCAAACCAACAGCGCGCTTTGCCCATTTACTCACCAATCAAAAATATGGCGCCGTGATATTGCCAGGTGTTGATTTTGATAATCCAGAAAACATCATCAACCGGATTGCAAAAAATAATCTAAATGAGCATCCACAATCGCGTTTTGTTGATCTTCTTAAACATAAAGAAGATAATGCGCACATCAAGCGCTGGCATGATATGGCACCACCTTCAGAACGGCGCAACGCCCTCATCTCCCTATCTCTGCGTCCCGCTCCCGTCACAAATCAATGGATGATAGAGGGACCTAAATTCAAAGGCATCTCGAAAGCGACGCAAGATATCACCTTGATAGAGGCACCAGACCCAAGATTAGAGTCTATTTCTGTCGCTTTAGCACTGCGTGAAGCCATCGAAACGAACACGAAAGCTGCGTTGATCACGCCTGATCGCGACCTTGCGAGACGCGTGAGCGCCCTGTTAAAAAAATGGCAGATTGCGCCAGATGATAGCGCAGGAATTCCACTGGGTCAGACGCCCCCCGGCAGATTATTTCGCCATATCGTAAGCGCATTTGGAGCCGATTTAAGCGCTTCAGACATATTAATCATGCTCAAACACCCGCTTTGTTCACGCGGGAAAAACGATGCCTTTGAGCAAAGAGGCTATCATCTATTATGGACAAGAGAACTCGAAGTCTATCTTCGCAAGAAGAACCTTCCTGTCTTGGAAGCCACTCATCTGACAAGCTGGGCCAAGCACAGCTATAAAGATGAAGATGATCTTTTGCGCCGCCAAGATTGGGCGCAGTGGGTCTCAAAGATACTGACGCTTTTTGATGCGCCCCTCAAAGCAGATTTTAAGACCTATTTAGATCAAGCAATCAACATCGCCCAAGAATTCGTTCGTGGTCCGCACAGCAGTGTGATGGATGAGCTATGGGCGCAAGCTGCGGGGCGTGAGGCTCTGCGCCAAATTACAGAAATGAAGCGCGTTTCTGAGAGTGCAGGTCTGCTGAGCGCAGGTGAGTTTGCTGATATTTTTCTGTCCATTTTTGCACGTGCCATCACGCGAGATCCCAGCCCAAAGCATCCGAATATTCTGATTTGGGGCACATTAGAGGCGCGCTCATTGAATGCTGATCTTGTGATATTGGGAGGCTTAAATGAAGGCGTTTGGCCTCAAGCTGCAGGGCAAGATCCTTGGCTCAGTCGCGGCATGCGGCAGCAAGCGGGCCTGCCCACACCAGAGAAATTGATTGGCCTATCTGCGCATGACTTTCAGCAAGCGGTCGCTGCGCCCAAAGTGATTTTATCGCGAGCAAAGCGCAATGCAGAGGCCGAAACCATCCCATCAAGGTGGCTTTTGCGCCTAACAAACCTATTATCCGGCATGTCAGAAGACGCGAAATCTTGCCTTGAAGATATGGCGCATCGCGGACAATATTGGATAGATTTGGCGCATCTGGTTGATCGCCCAGAAACAGAAGTTGCCCCTGCACAAAGGCCAAGCCCTCGCCCCCCTCTTGAGGCACGTCCGCGTCAATTATCTGTCACAAAAATTGAAACCCTCATCCGCGACCCTTATGAAATCTATGCCAATAGAATTCTCAAAATATCAAAGTTAGACCCTATTATCACATCCCCTTCCCCTGCAGATCGCGGGACGGCTCTCCATAAAATCATGGAGTTATTTCTATCAACGCCTCTTGATGGCCGCGTTGATCTCAATCTCGATCTTTTTCTCACGATTGCAAAGACTGTTCTTGATGAGGATGTGATTTGGCAATCTGCGAAGCGTGTCTGGATGGCGCGCATCCAACGCATTGCTTCCAATCTCATTGAAGACGAGCTCTCACGCGCACAAAACGCCTGCGTCAAAGCGCTGGAAGCAAAGGGCGCTATGCATTTTCCTGAAATAGATTTCTCGCTGACTTGTAAAGCAGACCGCATTGATGCCGCTGATGATGGTTCTTACATTTTGTATGATTATAAATCAGGCGATCCTCCCTCAGGCAAACAGGCTAAATATTTCAATATTCAGCTTTATCTCGAAGCCATACTTATGTTTCATGGAAAATTTGATGGGCTTGGGAAGGGGCATGTTAGTCAGGCTGCTTATCTGAGTTTGAAAGAGACGCTTGCAACGACAATTCTTGATATTGATTTTGATACAATCAAAGATTTTGAAACGAAATTCATAAATCTGATAGCACATTATGATGATCCTGATGTTGGATACACAGCGAAGCGCGCTTTAAAATCCACCACGTATACAGGTGATTATGAGCATTTGTCTCGCTTTGGTGAGTGGGGGCTTTCAGACGAGCCGTTTAGCGAGGATTTATCATGACATTTCCAAATGAGGCGACCTATCGCCAAATCTTAGCTGCGCGACCAAATGTATCCACATGGCTTTCAGCCAATGCGGGATCAGGCAAGACAAAAGTTCTCACAGATCGCGTCGCAAGGCTTTTGCTGCAAGGCACACCCCCTCAGCATATTCTTTGCCTAACCTATACAAAAGCCGCCGCCTCAGAGATGCAAAACCGGCTTTTCAAGCGCTTAGGTGAATGGTCGATGAAGCCAACCGAGGCTCTACGCATTGAACTCCAAGCTTTAGATCCTGAAGAAACACTCAGCGAAGAGATGATTGAAAAAGCGCGTACGCTTTTTGCAACCGCCGTTGAAACCCCAGGTGGGCTCAAAATTCAAACAATCCATTCCTTCTGCTCTGCACTACTACGCCGTTTTCCAATGGAAGCAGGCGTTTCAGCACAATTTAAAGAAATGGATGAAGCCAAATCGCAAGAGCTCACGCGCGGTGTTTTGGATGAAATTGCTCAAACCTCACAAGACAATTCATTAGATCAAGCAGCTGCATATATCACGGATCTCGATGCAACAGATTTAGCATCTCAAATCATTCGCAACCGCTCTAAATTTTCTAAAACATACTCTAAAGCAGAGATTTTAAGCTGGTTTAATCTGCCTGCGGATTTCAATGAGAAGGCTCTTATACATGAGGTCTTTATCGGAGGCGAAGATGAAATGCTTGCCGATGCCGCGCTCGCCTTTGCTCAGGGGGGGAAAACCGACGCAAAAAATGCGCCATTCCTGAAATTTTGTTCAAAACAAAAGCCATCGTCAGAACTCATTGGAACCCTATGCAAAAAGCTCCTTTCTTCAGATAAAAGTAAAATACCTTTTATTTCAAAATTTGGCGCCAAGCATAGCCCGCTTCCAAGTCAGGCGGCCATCAAAGCGCATCCAACAGGCCTTCACCAACTTGAGGCCTTCATCCAACGCCTTGAAGCCGCACGTCCAAAACTGATGGGTTATTATGATGCCCAGCGCACCATCGCACTTCATGCACTCGCCGCGGAAATTCTTCCACAATATAATAGGCGTAAAGAGGTGTTAGGGCTTTTAGACTTTGATGATATGATCACGAAGGCGCGCGACTTATTATCGATTTCTGATGTAGCGGAATGGGTTTTATTTCGTCTTGATGGGGGAATTGATCATATTCTTGTGGATGAGGCGCAAGATACAAGCCCGGATCAATGGAAAGTCGTCGAACATCTTGCTGGCGAATTTACAGCAGGAGCAGGTGCAAGATCGGACGTCGAGCGCACGATTTTTGTGGTTGGGGATCAAAAGCAATCCATTTACTCCTTTCAAGGCGCAGCACCTGAGGCTTTCAACGAGATGAAGGCTGAGTTTTCTAAACGTCTGGAATCAATTGATCGACCTTTGCAAGATTTAGCGATGGAGCATTCTTTTCGATCCTCTCCCGCCATTCTTGGCGTAACGGACCATGTCTTTAAAAAAACAGATGGGCGAGGCGTGGGAGGGCAAACCAATCACATCGCATTTTTTGAGGATATGCCTGGGCGCGTAGATTTATGGCCGCTTATGGAGCGGGTCAAAGACGATCAAGCGGATTTGCCCTGGGATGAGCCCATAGATCTCGTCGCACCAGAACATCACAACATCCGCCTCGCAGATAAAATTGCCGATCATGTTGCCAAGTTAATAAAACACGGCGCAATCGATAAAGGCACAGACAAAGAGGGAAAACCAAAGCCAACGGCAATTGAAGCTGGTGACATCCTCATTCTTGTGCGCAATCGTTCCGGCCTCTTTATGCCATTATTGAATGCCCTCAAGTCGCATCCCGCTCAGATACCTGTTTCAGGCGCAGATCAGTTAACTCTAGGGGAGGAGTTAGCCGTCAAAGACTTGCTTTCATTGCTCTCATTTCTATCTCTTCAAGATGATGATCTTTCCCTCGCAGAAGCCCTCAGATCGCCGCTGCTTGGCTGGAGTGAACAAGATTTATATCGGCTCGCATATGGACGGACGAGCACAAGCCTATGGCAAGCACTGCGCTCACAAAAGGAACAATGGCCTCAAACTTTAAACATCCTCGATGATTTGCGGCAGTATTCAGACTATATGCGCCCCTATGAGCTGCTTGAGCGTATTTTAATCGAGCATAAAGGGCGTTCAAACCTTCTCGCACGCCTCGGTGAAGAGGCCGAAGATGGTATCAATGAGCTTCTCAATCAGGCGCGCCAATATGAAAGCGTTGAAACGCCAAGTTTAACGGGGTTTTTAGCTTGGTTTTCAAGCCAAGAAATTAAGGTCAAACGCGTGTTGGGAGAAAGTGCAAATCTTGTCCGCGTGATGACATCTCATGGTTCAAAAGGATTAGAAGCGCCGATTGTGATCTTACCAGATACATTGCGCACCCCAAAAGAGCCAAGTAATCCGCTTGTTGATATTGGAGATAAACGCATTGTCTGGCGTGGTGCTAAGGATCAGCGCTCCGAACAAGCTGTAGAGGCAATACATCGTATCAAACAAGCCGATATCGAAGAGGATCGCCGCCTCCTTTACGTTGCGATGACGCGTGCAGAAAAATGGCTGATTGTTTGCGGTGCTGGGAATGAAAGCAAAAATGATCCAACATGGTACTCGCTTATCAAAGATGCGCTCACAGACCTAGGTGTTGAAGCCAATCAAACTGGGCTGATGCGCTACCAATCTGGAGAGTGGCCTGAGCGCCATGAACCAAACAATGCATCCACACGCCAACAAGCCCAATTGCCTCAATGGTACAAAGAAATTCCGACACAAGATGTCGAAAGTGATCGCAACATCTCTCCATCACAGCTGCAAGGAGCAAAAGCTTTAGCGGGTGAGGAAGGCGAAAGTAATAGTGAGGCCGCGATGCGCCGTGGAAGACAGATCCACGCGCTTTTGGAATACCTTCCCAATGTGGAAGAACATGCATTTGAAGAAGAGGCGCGCATCGTTTTAAACAACAGCGAAGATGCCCTCATCGAGGAAGAACTTCCGGCACTTCTGAGCGAAGTGCGTGACGTAATATTAGAGCCATATGAATGGAATGTCTTTCAGGAAAATGCCCTCATAGAGGTGCCATTTTCAGCAAAAATCCCCGCATTAGGCTCTAAAATCATACATGGGATTATTGACCGAATACTCATTCACGAAGATAAAATCCAAATTATAGATTATAAAACAAACCGCGTCTTGCCTGAGGATTATTCGCAATGCCCCGATGGGGTTTTAAACCAACTCGCCGCATATGCGATTGCCGCTCGAAACATTTACCCCAAGCATCAAATTGAAGTGGCTATTTTATGGACAAAAGAGGCAAAGCTGATGCCAATTCCTCTCGATTTCGTGATGCAATCCTTCAATTTAGCCTATCCAGCTTGACCCAAGCCACCTCAGTTACTACCTATTTGGTAAGTTCATATTTAGGAGAAAGATTATGGCAACTATTGCAGTATCTGATGATCAATTCGAAGCTGAAGTAATTAACTCTGACGCACCTGTTGTTGTTGATTTTTGGGCAGAATGGTGTGGCCCTTGTAAGCAAATCGGCCCAGCGCTTGAAGAGCTTTCAGACGAGCTTGATGGCAAGGTCAAAATCGTGAAAGTGAATGTGGATGAAAATCCAAATTCCCCTTCAAAATACGGTGTCCGCTCTATCCCTGCTCTTTTCATGTTTAAGGGTGGCGAAGTAACATCATCGAAAATTGGTGCTGCTCCAAAAGCGGCATTGAAAGACTGGATTGAAGGCGAAGTTTAATCATTCAATCTAAAAGAGGCGTCTCGATGATATATTCAGACGCCTCTTTTTTATAATTTCATGATTGCGTAATGAATGATAAAAATCAGCATTATAAAAGCACTAAATAAAAATGAGGCAATCTATGCATAGTGATACATTTCCGGGTTGGCATGGCACAACAATCATTGGAGTTCGCCGTGGAAACGAAGTTGTTATTGCTGGTGATGGGCAAGTGAGCCTCGGGCAAACCGTCATCAAAGGATCAGCACGCAAGGTACGGCGCCTCAATCCGGGTGGTCATGAGGTTGTCGCGGGCTTTGCTGGTTCAACAGCTGATGCTTTCACCTTGCTAGAGCGCTTGGAGACAAAGCTTGAAGCGACGCCAGGCCAACTTGCACGCGCCTGCGTAGAACTTGCCAAGGATTGGCGTACCGATAAATATCTTTCCAAGCTCGAAGCGATGTTGATTGTGACTGATGGAACAGATTTGCTCGTCGTCACTGGCGCAGGTGATGTGCTTGAGCCTGAGCATGATGTTGCCGCCATCGGATCAGGCGGAAATTTTGCCCTCGCAGCCGCAAGAGGTTTGCTGGAAACGGGCAAAGACGCCGAAGAGATTGCGCGATCGGCTATGGCAATTGCTTCTGATATTTGTGTGTATACAAATGGTAACTTGACTGTAGAAAAGATATCAAAATGACTGAATTAACTCCCCGCGAAATTGTCTCAGAGCTTGATCGCTTTATCATAGGTCAAAAAGATGCAAAGCGCGCTGTGGCCGTTGCTTTAAGAAATCGCTGGCGCCATCAACAACTTGATGAAGAGCTACGCGAAGAAATCTACCCCAAAAACATTTTGATGATTGGACCAACTGGCGTTGGGAAAACGGAAATTTCTCGCCGTTTAGCGAAGCTGGCCAAAGCTCCCTTTGTGAAGGTTGAGGCCACAAAATTTACGGAAGTTGGCTACGTTGGCCGCGATGTAGAGCAGATTATTCGCGATCTTATGGAAGCCGCTATCGTTCAAACGCGCGAGCAGATGCGTGAGGATGTCAAAGCCAAAGCCCTTGAAGAGGCCGAAAGCCGTGTCATTGAGGCGATTGCAGGCTCTGATGCGCGAGAGCAAACGCGCGAAATGTTCCGCCGCAAGCTGCGCAATGGTGAGCTGGACGACACTGAAATCGAACTAGAAGTTCAAGATGCCGCGCCTTCTGTGGGGATGATTGAAATTCCTGGCCAACCTCAAATGGGCGGCGCGATGAATATCAGTGATATTTTCGGCAAGGCTTTCGGATCTCGCACTGTCAAAAAGAAAATGACCGTTGCTCAAAGCCACGATCTTTTGCTTTCAGAAGAAGCTGATAAGCTCTTAGATGATGACGCTGTCAATCAGGCTGCACTTCAAGCCGTTGAAACGCGTGGCATTGTGTTTCTAGACGAAATAGATAAAGTTTGTGCGCGCAGTGATGCACGCGGTGGCGAAGTCTCTCGTGAGGGCGTGCAACGTGATCTATTGCCGCTCATTGAGGGGACAAGTGTTTCAACAAAATACGGCACTGTAAAAACAGACCATATTCTGTTCATCGCCTCAGGTGCTTTCCATGTTGCAAAACCATCTGATTTGCTTCCTGAGCTTCAAGGCCGCTTGCCGATCCGAGTGGAACTTCGTGCGCTCACTGAAGATGATTTCATCAAGATTTTAAGCCAAACCGATAATGCACTCACATTGCAATATTCAGCTCTGTTAGGCACTGAAGACATTACAGTCAGCTTTACGTCTGAAGGCATAGAGGCAATCGCGAAGATCGCTGCCAACGTGAATACGACGGTCGAAAACATCGGAGCGCGGCGCTTATATACAATTATGGAGCGCGTGTTTGAGGAATTATCATTCGACGCACCTGATCAATCAGGCTCTAATGTCGAAATCAACGCTGAATATGTCCAAAAGCACATTAAAGATATGGCGACGCAAACGGACGTAAGCCGATTTATGTTATAAAAATAATGCCTAATCCTATGCGCTAGGGTTAGGAAGATCTTCTTCGTGCATGAGTTTTTTTTGCACAGATCTCAAAGCGCTGTATAGCTCGCGGTAAGCCAAAAAGCGCTTTGCCATTCTTTGGTTTTCTTGCACGCTTGGCCGGAAAACCTTTACGATGCTAGGCTTTTCAAAGCTCATTATCGTATTGGCTTGAACCCCAGATGCAGCCAAACGCGCCGCCCCTAGCGCAGGGCCAACATTCGCCTCTTTTGAGATATGAAGGGTGCAACCAATGGCGTCCGCAATTTTTTGCAATAAGAAATCGCTACGCGTTCCACCCCCTATAACAAGCAAATTTTTCGGCGGTACGCGCGTTTTTGATAAGGCTTCAATCGCATCCGCGAATGAAAACGCAATCGCCTCTACGACAGAATACATCAAATTGCCGTGGGTTGTTGTCTCATCAAGAAGTGCGAAACCAGCTCGAATATCGCTATCTCCATGCGGCGTCCTTTCTCCCGTAAGATAAGGCAAAAACAAAGGGCCAGCCTCAGCTGCTTCTGCTTCGCGCATAAGCTCATCAATTGGACGCTTCAAAAGCTCAGACAGCCAAGCAATAGGGCGTGCTCCGTTGAGCATGGCCGCCATATAAAACCACTTATCAGGCAATGTATGCGCGTAGCTGTGGATACAATTTTTATATCCAGATTTATACGCATCAACCGTTAAAAATAACTGACCAGAAGTGCCCAAGGAAATAAAGCCATCCCCATCGGCAATGGCCCCAATTCCAATCGCCCCAGCCGCAGCATCCCCAGCACCCGCAACAATTGGAATTCCCTCTTTCAACCCAAGTTCTTTGGCGGGGACGCTCAAAAGAGGTCCAACGGCTTCATTGCCACTCAAAACACGCGGCAAACATTGAATATCAATCCCACAGGCCCGACAGATCTCATCTGACCATTGGCGTTTCTTTTGGTCGAATAAGCTTGTGCCAGCAGCATCAGAAGGATCAGTGACAAGCTGACCATGCATACGCAGGCCGAGATAGTCTTTCGGGAGTAAAATATGTTTTATTTTCGTGAATAACTCTGGTTCATGTTCTTTAATCCACATCAACTTTGGCGCAGTAAAACCTGCCATCGTTGGAACGCCTGTTATTTCGCCTAAGTTTTTAAATTTAGTCTCTAAAGCCGCGCATTGTGCCGATGATCGCGCATCATTCCACAGCATAACTGGACGAACGGGTTTATATTCCCGATCTAAAACAACCGCCCCATGCATTTGCCCCGAAAAGCCAATCCCCAGGATATTGCCTCGCAG
The DNA here is from genome assembly GCA_938008015.1 of uncultured Celeribacter sp. GTDB lineage: Bacteria > Pseudomonadota > Alphaproteobacteria > Rhodobacterales > Rhodobacteraceae > Celeribacter. The sequence goes on along the minus strand of CALLMA010000049.1, from coordinate 16,126 downwards.
CTCTGATTGTAGCCCATTGACCGCCTTGCAGCAGGCTTGCCACCACTCTTCGCAATTTTGCTCACTTGCCCCCTTCATGGGCTGGGAAACCTCTAGGGGGACCGTTGATGTACCGACAATCTTACCGCCGTGATCAAGGATGCATGCCTTAATAGCTGAAGTGCCTAAGTCAATTCCCAGAAACATTTCTGCCCCTCCAACGCCATGTGCATAAATCGCCGTTAAGCTAGATATTCATTCAAAGTGATCAATGTGCCTTTATCACGCAAAGAATGCATCCACCTAACAAAAGATTCACGGAAGTCTTGATGATGCGCAATCTGCGCATAGCAATCATTCCCTTCAAGCCATTGAATAGGGTCTAATATAGCCCGATTTGCAACCTCGTTCAGATATTTCCAATTTGGGTCGTTCGCTTCAATCGCGCTTTGATCTTCTCTCACGCCTGCGCACATACGCGCCCACAGCGCTTGAGAAAGGGCGAGCCCTTCAATGCTTGTACCTGCTTCTATGCCCTCTTTAATAGAAGGCAATAAAAAGCCAGGATGCCTAGAGCTGCCATCAAAAGCAACGCGGCGCGTCGAATCTTTGATTTGTGGATTCATGAAGCGCACAGAAATTTGTTCGATATAGTCTGACGGTGTGACTTGCGGCACCGCACGGACATAGGGCGCGATTTCATTTTGTGCGACCTTTTTAAAGAAGGCGCTCACTTGTGTGTGAGACATACAATCCGCTATTGTCTCCAGCCCCAAGAGTTCTCCTGCATTTGCGAGAAGTTGATGACCGCCATTGAGCAAACGCAATTTCATCGCCTCATATGTATGGACATCTTGCGTCAAGATCATACCCGATTTTTCCCACGGTGGCCGCGAGGCGCAGAAATTATCTTCGCTTACCCAAAATCTAAACGGCTCATGCATCACAGGCGCGACATCTTTGATCCCAAAATCTGATATGCGGTCAATCTCATCTGCGCCAATCGAGGGCGCGATGCAGTCAACCATGGAATTAGGGAAACTCACGTTCTCATTGATCCAATCGCTCAACTGAGAGTCTATAGCACGCGCCAAGCCAAGAATTGTTGCCTTGAGGACATTGCCATTTCCTTGAATATTATCACATGATTGCAAGCTCAAAGGCCCACGGCCCTCTTCTCTTCTTATTTTTAAGGCCGCAATAATTGCACCAAATGCCGTGCTTGGTTGATCTGGATTTTGGATATCATGAACAATATCTGCATGATGGAGATCAAAGTGGCCTGTTACAGGATCAATATAATATCCACCCTCCGTTATTGTTAAAGAAACAATCCGAATTTCTGGCCGAGACATCGCCTCAATAAGAGGTGCATTTCCAGCTTCAATCTCTATGTAATCAATCATCGGCCCGATGATTTCGATGCTTTGTTCTTTGGGGTCTAAAGAAAGCAAAGTTGTAAGACAATCTTGGCTTTTGAGCTTTTCACGCATCGCACCATCATATGCGCGCACGCCCGCGCCAATGATGGCCCAATCATGCGCCAAGCCCTGCTGCATCAAACGGTGCAAATACCAAGCTTGATGCGCTCTATGAAAATTACCAACGCCAATATGCACAATCCCAGCCGTCAGTTGAGAGCGATCATAGCGCGGCTTTTCATATTTAATTTGGTCTAAATTTGCATTTAAAAGAGGAATTAACTCATCCATTGCCCACCATCCACATTATATGTTTGAGCGACAACATAATCCGCGTCATCTGACGCCAGAAAAACTGCCATCCCAGTTAGATCTTCCGCAATTCCTATGCGCCCATATGGAACGGCCTCGCCCACCTCGGCCTTTTTTTGTCCCACTTCTTTTTTTTCTAGTTGTGAAAAATATTGATCCACACCATCCCAATGCTCGCCATCGACAACACCGGGTGAAATAGCATTCACATTAATACCGTGCTTTATTAAACTTAGGCCCGCTGATTGCGTGAGGCTAATCACCGCAGCCTTTGAGGCGCAATATACTGCAACAAGCGCTTCGCCGCGGCGCCCTGCTTGCGATGCCATATTGATAATCCGGCCTTTGGTTTTCGTCTCAATCATGTGCTTACTGACGGCTTGCATCATGAACAAAACGCCCGAAACATTGACATCAAAAACGCTCGCATAGTCGTCGCGCTTTATATTTTGCAATTCAGCGGCGGTAAAAATGGCCGCATTATTGATTAACACATCGATATGACCGCATTTTTCTACAGCCTTATCTATAGCTGCATGAATACTTTGTTGATCCGTCACATCCAGCTCAACTGCAAAGGCCGCTTCGCCGAGTTTTGAGGCAGCCACTTGAGCCCCCTCAAAATTGATATCCGCAATGATTACACGAGCCCCTTCTGCCACATAACGCTGCGCAAATGCGAAACCTATGCCTCTGGCAGCTCCTGTAATCAATGCTATTTTACCCTCAAGGCGCATCAGTCGATCCGCTTCCCGTCTGCACCAAATTTATGCAATTTATCTAGTTCAGGATTCAGGTATATCGTATCGCCATGTTTGACTTGAACATCGCCGTTAATACGCACCGTGATCATGTCAGCAAGGCCGGTATCATGAACGTGGATAAACGTGTCAGAGCCAAGGTGCTCAGAAACGCCTACGCGGCCTTTCCACATGCCTTCCGTCATCGAAACGCCTGTATGCTCAGGACGGATGCCAATTGTCGCCGCACCATGTTTCGCCGCTTCTTCGCCCTTAATCAGGTTCATCTTTGGCGAGCCGATAAAACTCGCAACAAACTCATTTTGAGGCGAATGATAGAGCTCCAAAGGCGATCCGACTTGTTCGATGATGCCTGCGCGAAGCACAACGATCTTATCCGCCATTGTCATCGCTTCCACCTGATCATGTGTCACATAAATCATGGTGGTTTTGAGGCGCTCATGCATCTCTGTAATCTCGAGGCGCATGCCAACGCGCAGAGCTGCATCAAGGTTTGATAAAGGTTCATCAAACAAAAAGGCCGAAGGTTCACGAACAATCGCACGCCCAATGGCAACGCGCTGCCGCTGCCCGCCTGAAAGCTGGCCTGGGCGGCGATCTAAGTAATCCGTCAGATTAAGGGCCTTCGCAGCCGCTTCGATACGTCTATTTTGCTCATCTTCTGGCATTTTCGCCATGCGCATTGGGAATGCGATATTCTTGCGCACAGACATATGCGGATAAAGCGCATATGACTGAAAGACCATCGCAAGGCCGCGTTTGGCCGGTGGCGTATCTGTTGCATCAACTCCATCAATTGAAATCGATCCAGTTGTGAGATCTTCTAATCCGGCGATCATACGCAAGAGCGTTGATTTACCGCATCCAGAAGGCCCAACGAAGACTGTAAACTCACCATCATGAATTGTTAAATCAAGAGGCGGGATCACATTGACGTTGCCAAAAGTTTTCGTGACTTGGTTCAGTTGAATTTGTCCCATGTGATTATTCCTTATTTCACCGCGCCGAACGTGAGGCCGCGGACAAGTTGTTTCTGGCTGAACCAGCCAAGAATAAGAATTGGAGCAATAGCCATAGTTGATGCTGCACTGAGCTTTGCAAAGAATAGGCCCTCAGGGCTTGAGTAACTTGCAATAAACGCTGTGAGTGGCGCTGCGTTGACGGCTGTGAGATTGAGTGTCCAGAATGCTTCATTCCATGCTAAGATGAAGTTGAGTAAAAGCGTTGACGCAATGCCTGGTATCGCCATTGGCGTTAGAACAAATAGGATTTCTTCTTTTAATGAAGCCCCATCCATCCGCGCTGCTTCTAAGATTTCACCCGGAATTTCTTTAAAGTAAGTATAAAGCATCCAGATGATGATCGGTAAGTTGATCAACATCAAAACAACGACCAAGCCAATTTTGCTATCGAGCAAACCCATTTTGATAAAGATCAAATAGATCGGGTAAAGCACACCCACTGCTGGTAGCATTTTGGTTGAGAGCATCCATAGAAGGATATCCTTTGTGCGTTTTGAGGGCACAAATGCCATCGACCACGCAGCCGGAATAGCGATGATGAGACCCAAGATTGTCGAACCGCCTGCAATGAAAATCGAATTCCATAAGAAACGTGCATAATTCGAACGCTCTAACACAGTCGCATAATTTTCTAGCGTCCAGTTAAAACCTAAGAAAATCGGTGGATCTGCAATTGCTTGTGCTTCGGTTTTGAAACTTGTCAAAATTGTCCAAAGGATCGGAAAGAAGATCAGCAACCCTACCGCCCATGCGGCAGCTGTATTGATCGCTTTACGTTGATTGGTAATTCCTCGTGCCATATTCTATCCTCCTCATGCGTCCAAATTCTTACCGACGATGCGCATTAAGAAAATGGCAACAATATTAGCAAGAATGATCGCATAGACGCCACCAGCAGACCCTAAACCTACGTTTTGGCTCTCTAAGACGCGTTGGAAAATTAGATATGTCAGCGTACGGCTACCAAATGCGCCGCCCGTAGTAACAAAAATCTCTGCAAATATCGAAAGTAAGAAAATAGTTTGTATAAGCACAACGATTGTAATTGCGCGGCTCAGGTGTGGTAAAATCAAATAGCCAAACTTAGAAAGTGCTGGTGCACCATCCATTTCAGCCGCTTCAAGCTGTTCGCTATCAAGTGATTGTACTGCTGTTAGCAAAATCAAAGTTGCGAAGGGCAACCACTGCCATGAAACAATCATGATAATTGACGGCACAGATGCCTCTGATAACCATGCAACGGGATCAGCACCAAAAAAGCGCCATAGATGGGCAAATAATCCGTTCGTGGGATCCATGAACATATTTTTCCACACCAACGATGATACGGTCGGCATAACAAAAAATGGTGCGATAACAAGAATGCGTACAACACCTTGCCCCCACATCGGCTGATCTAATAGCAACGCTAATAGAACGCCCAATACGATAGTTATAATTAATACGGCCCCCACGATAATCAACGTCGTTGAAACTGCGGGCCAAAATGCGGAAGAACTCACGAAGCGAATATAATTATCAAATCCTGTCCAACCTAAATCTCCACCCCGAAGGGGAAGGTATCTTTTGAACGAGAACATCAAAGTCATAATTAGCGGGACAAGCATCCAACCTAGTAGCAAAACTACTGCTGGAGCCATCATGATACGTGCCGCAGATCTAGAATGCTGAGTCGCCATGACATCAAATCCTTATGCGAAACAATTAAAATAAATTGCAGATGAATGGGGTATTAAAGATAGGGAGGCATAAATTTCATGCCTCCCTAGAATTTTAGAAGCTTAGTAACCAGCTGCTTCCATCTCTTCAGAAGTAATCGCTTGAGCTTTCTCAAGGGCTTCTTCTACTGTTTGTTGCCCTGCATATGCCGCGGAGAACTCTTGGCTCACTTGGCTTGCGATGCCAGCAAATTCAGGAATAGCCGCAAACTGAACACCAACATAAGGGACAGGCTTTACAGTTGGATTATTTGGATCTGCTGAAAGAATTGAATCCAAAGTCATCTGAGCAAAAGGAACTTCTTGATAGTTCGGGTTGTCATATAGAGACTGACGTGCGCCTGGAGGCACATTTGCCCAGCCTTCATTCGCAGCAACTAAATCGATATAATCTTTAGATGTTGCCCATTCGATAAATTCTTTTGCCGCAGCTTCTTTTTGTGTACCTGCAGGAATTGCAAGCGCCCATGCCCACAACCAGTTGGAGTTTTTACCAAGGCCTGTGTTTGGCGCAAGCGCAAAGCCAACACTATCTGCAACAGTTGAATCCGTTGGATTTGTTACAAATGATGCCGCAACAGTCGCATCAATCCACATGCCGCATTTGCCTTGCTGGAAGAGGTTCAAGTTTTCATTGAAACCATTCGTGGCATAGCCTGCAGGGCCGTAATCATCCATCAAGCTTTTGAAGAATGAAACAGTATTGAACCATTCTGGGCTATCAAATGTAGGCTGCCAATTCTCATCAAACCAACGTGCGCCAAATGAGTTGGACATTGCAGTAATGAAAGCACCGCCTTCACCCCAGCCAGCTTTTCCGCGCAAACATACACCGTTGATATCCGCATCACGGTCTGTCATGCCAGCGGCCGCTTCACGAATGAAATCCCAAGTTGGAGACACAGGCATTTCAAGACCTGCTTTTTCCATCAGATCTGTGCGGTACATAATCATCGAGCTTTCACCATAGAAAGGCGCAGCATAAAGCGTGCCGTCATGGCTCAAACCACCAGACATTGCCGGCAAAATATCATCAGCATCATATTCTTCGCTTAAGTCGTCTAGCGCGACAAGCCAGCCATTCGCACCCCAAATTGGCGTTTCATACATACCAATTGTCATGATATCGAACTGACCGCCTTTTGTGGTGATATCTGTTGTCACACGCTGACGAAGCACATTTTCTTCCAATGTGACCCATTCAACTTCATGCCCAGTCGCTTTTGTAAACTCATCCGTATAGCCTTGCATACGAACCATATCACCGTTGTTAACAGTCGCGATGGTAATCGTTTCCGCTGATAACGCACCAGCAAGCGCCGTTAAGGCCGTCGCTGATAAAATGGTTTTTTTGATACTCATGAATTTTCCTCCCAAAGATAACTATTGAGAAGAGCATAGGCCACAAAATTAATTCGCGTCAATATATTTTTTACACGCGTAAAATTATGCAGAGTCCCGCATGATCAATTCACCTGGGAATTCAACTGTTTTATAAGAGTTTTCAGGCTGATCGATATTCATAATATCAATCAGATGATTAACCGCCGAATGCGCGATTGTTTTGAAATCTTGTGCTATAGTTGTCAAACGCGGGCCGGTGAATTTTGCAAAAGGGTGATTATCGTGGCCGGCAATGCGCATCTGGGAATCAGCTTCGATCCCCACGCGAATGCCCAATTTAAACGCCGCTGCCAGCATCCCAATTGCCAAGCGGTCATTGCTGCAAAACACTGTATTAGACACAAAAAGACCGTTTTCCATCATCCGGCCGCCTTCATTAAAGCCAATTTCTTCGAAATCCCAGCCCGTCCCCTTCGCTAGGTAAACATGAGGCTCAAGATTATTGCGCTCCATATAACCAACATAAGCATTGTGAAGTTTGCGCGCATTTGGATTTAAAGGCTTCTCCATTCCAAAAAAGCAAGGTGGCTGCCCACTGCGGCACAGATAGTCTACCATCAAATCAATTGTTTGCTCGCGGTCCGTTCCAAAGTAGCCATATCCGCAGCCTTCTACTTGGGAATCAAAAAATACGATTTTGAACTCCTTACTCAAACGGCGCACTTCTTCTTTCTTTGAATTGCGTCCAAAAGGCGCCATTAAGACGCCTGCAGGTTTGAGGGTTCTTAAAAACTCCAAATTTGCAATCTCGCGCTTGGGCTGGCCATGCGAACTTAAAACAACCGGCGTATACCCCGCCTTAAAGCAGGCAACCTCCGCTTCACGCGCCATCTCAGCAAAGAAGGGATCCGATAAATTCGGAAGTACGATGCCTATATTCCGCGTTGTTTCTCTATTTTGATTTATTGCATAAATGTTTGGAGTATAATCATATTTTTTGAGCGCAGCTTCGATTTTCTCCCGCGTGGAGCTGCGAACAGAGGCTGGATCATTAAAATATTTAGACAATGTCGGGCGAGAGATGCCACTTAAGGCAGCGAACTCTTCCATCGTTGTTATTCTCTCATTGCCCATCTTAATTCCTTAAAGCTTAAGGGAAGTAATAACATTGCCGCCGGCAAGATTTCAAGAATGTTACATAGTTTTACCGCATGCGCACCTAGGTTCGAGACAACAACCGATAAAGACCTTTTAACAAATTGACATTCTTCTGATAAAATGTTCCTTGCCTCAATCCTTGCACCCACAAGGTATTCCGAGCTCAGGGGAATGATATGCTGCACTTAAAAAATCCGCACTTATTAACGCCTTTTCCATTTATCAATGGGGAGTGGATCAACTGCGACGAGCAATTTGATGTCTCTAATCCTTCAGATCAAAAAGTCATCTCTTCTGTTGGTGATGCAGGGCTATGGGGCATTGAAAAAGCGATCACCTCAGCCCATTGCGCCAAAAAGAAATGGGCGCAGAAAACGGCAAAAGAACGCTCTCAAATCCTCAAAAAAATTGCCACTCTTTTGACTGAGAATAGCGATGATCTCGCTACTATATTGTCATCAGAAAACGGAAAACCACTATCTGAAGCGCGAAAGGAAGTGCTTTATGGCGCTTCATATTTCGACTGGTTTTCTGAAGAAGCAAAGCGGCTTTACGGCGATATAATTCCGATGCCAACTCGGGATAAAAGAATTATGGTTATCAAACAGCCTGTGGGCGTTGTTGCCGCCATTACGCCTTGGAATTTTCCAAATGCCATGATTGCCCGCAAAATTGCTCCCGCACTCGCGACAGGGTGCACCGTTGTCTTGCGGCCATCTGAACTGACGCCTTTGTCAGCCCTTGCGATTGGTAAAATTGCTCAGCAAGCTGGGCTGCCGGACGGCGTTTTGAACATTGTACCAACCTATGCGCCTGAGGCCGCAGGTGAGCTTTTATGCGCCTCCCCCAAGGTTGCAAAAGTGACCTTCACGGGCTCTACGAGGGTCGGCAAAATTTTGATGAAAAATTGCTCTGATCATATCAAGAAAATGTCGCTTGAATTGGGAGGAAATGCCCCATTTGTTGTCTTTGAGGACGCCGATATCGATCTTGCTGTTGAAGGCGCAATGGCATCAAAATTCCGCAATTCTGGGCAAACTTGCGTTTGCGCCAATCGCATTTATGTACAATCTTCGATTTATGAGCGATTTAAAGAGAAGCTCTCGCATAAAATCAGCGCACTCAGCGTTGGCGATGCCTTTGCCCCAAATATCGACACAGGGCCTCTGATTGATCAAGAAGCGATATTAAAAGTCGAACGGCACATTCGTGACGCGGTAAGTTTAGGCGCTAAAGTTGACGTTGGCGGGCAGAAGCACGGCCTTGGGGGGACATATTTCCAACCCACACTTCTTTCAAATGTCACCCACAACATGCTGATAGCGCATGAGGAAACATTTGGCCCTATCGCACCTTTGATCAAATTTGAGACTGAGGAGGAAGTCTTGGACATGGCCAACGACAGCAATGTCGGATTGGCTGGATATTTTTACACGCAAGATATCTCGCGAGCCTTTAGATTTGGCGAAGCGCTTGAGGTTGGGATGGTTGCGATCAATGCCGGCAGCATCTCCTCAGAGACAGTGCCTTTTGGCGGCGTTAAGGAATCTGGGCTTGGACGCGAGGGATCCAAATATGGGTGTGACGAATTTACTGAAATAAAAACAATGTGTTTTGGGAATATTTAGGCCTATCTACCTTTCACAAACTTCATCCCCATAACATGAGCGAGATCTTGAAAGCTTTTCTGGGAATCTTGAGTTTCATTTTGAGATAAAAACTCATCCAATCCCGCCCAAAATTGGATCGCCTTATCCAAAATGGGATCGGTGCCATTTGAATATAAGCCAGCTTGGATCATCATTTCGCTGCGATCATACGCGCCAAGATACTTTCGCGCAGCGTTTATCAGCTCATTTTCTGAAAAGCTTGCCGCTTTTGGCAAGGATCGAGACACGGATCGAAGCAGGTCAATCGCGGGAAATCTACCCCGCTCTGCAATTTTACGATCGAGTACAATATGCCCATCCAAAACCCCTCGCAAAATATCTGCAACGGGTTCATCCATATCAGATCCTGATACTAAAACGGAAAGGACAGCCGTAATATCTCCCGCATTTTCTTCCCCGGGCCCTGCTCTCTCACACAGCCCTGTAATCATTGAAACTGTTGAGGGGGGAAATCCTCTCAGGCTGCTTTCTTCACCTGTTGCCAAAGCCACTTCTCGGTGCGCCTCAGCAAACCTAGTAATTGAATCCGCCAAAAAGAGGACTTGTTTGCCCTGATCGCGAAAATATTCTGCGACGCACATCGCACTCCAAGCGCATCGGCGGCGTATCATAGCAGATTGATCTGAAGTCGCCGCGACGATAACAGAGCGCTTCATCCCCTCGGGGCCCAAAACATTCTCTGCAAACTCACGCACCTCTCTGCCCCTCTCCCCAATCATCGCAATCACAACAACATCCGCTTCCAGCCCCTGCGCGAGCTTTGCCAAAAGGGATGTTTTTCCAACGCCAGACCCAGCAAAAAGCCCTATTCTTTGGCCTCGAACGATCGGCAGCATGGTATTAAAGACCTTCATACCTGTTTCCAGCCGTTCGCCCCAAGGCTTCCTTGCAGTGGGATTGGGCGATTTTGCGCGAAGTGGTTTTTGCTGCAATCCGCTGATCACAGGTTTGCCATTTAATGATTTACCAAAGGGATCTATAATGCGGCCAACCCAGCTATTATCAGGCGCAATTGTATTTGCGCCAATATGGATCACCGAATCTCCAATAGATAATCCATCCACACCCCCATCAACCAAGATAATGGCTTGATGTTCTGTAAGTTGCAGAATTTCTCCGCGCCGTTCCCCTTCATCTGTTTCAACCTCAACCAAATCACCAAGCGATGAAATATGCTCAAGCCCACTTACGGCTATCGTCGTTTTAGAAATTTCCACGATGCGCCCAATTTCATGGGTCATTTTGATCAATTTCATGGCTGCGGACAGGTGTGGTAAATCAACCGAAGTCATAGGATTCTCCTCTTTGCAAACACTTTGTAAAGGAATCAGGGTTAATACTTGATTGAAATCACATACGGGAGAAGCCCTGATGTTTAAAAATTTAAACGTATTTTATATGGCTGGTGAGTTGGCAAACCATTCTGCTGCTCGGCAAGCGAATGTAGCGCAAAACATCGCGAATGCAGATACGCCAGATTATAAAGCGAAAGACATTGCCTCTTTCGCGCAAACATTTCAGCGCAAAACCCAAAGTGAGGGCATGATCGCAACGCGAAGCACCCATCTTCATGCCGCAAGCGAAGATCAAAGCCGCTTTGAAACGATTACGACCGAAGCTGCCAATTCCCCAAATGGAAATAGTGTGTCTTTGGAAAATGAAATGATGAAATCGGTTGAAGCGCGCCACCATCATGATCTCGCCCTCGCCGTTTACAAAAGTTCGATGAATATTTTGAGAAGCTCTTTAGGACGAAGATAGGAAATATAATGAGTGATCTATTAAACATCTTCAATCTCTCTGCCTCAGGCATGAAGGCGCAAACGCAAAGACTTCAGCACGTTTCAGAGAATATCGCCAATGCAGACACACCCGGATATCAACGCAAATCGATTTCGTTTGAGCAAGAATTAGAGGCCGGCAGGCATACAGGCAGCGTTGTCGCGAGTGATGTGAGCTTAGATGATCGACAGCTCACTCAAATTTACGATCCAGGACACCCATTAGCCGATGAGGCGGGTTATTATTCTGGTTCAAACGTTGATCTAATGATCGAGATTGCAGACGCGCGTGAAGCTCAGCGTAGCTATGAGGCCAATTTGAAGATGTTTGATCAAGCTCGGCAAATGTCCTCCTCATTGCTTGATCTCTTACGAAGATAATAACTGAAACCTGAATGATGGAGACCAGAATGGACATCAATTCGAATATCGCGCTGCAAGGATATGCAGCCACCAAAAATGCAACAGAACCACATCCAACAGCTGGAGCTGATCAAGGGGGCAATGAATTTGCCTCAATGCTTCAAAACTTCACGCAAACACTCCATGAAGCCGATACAGCAGCGCATGCCACAATGATTGGCACAGCAGACAGCCAAGCCTTAGTGCAAGCCCTCGCGCAAACAGAGCTTGCCGTTGAAGCAGCGGCCACCATTCGAGATAAAGTTGTCGAGGCTTATCAAGAAATTCTAAGAATGCCTGTGTAAAGTCGATAGCAATGGATCAGTTCATCTTTTTTGATACACTTCGACAAGGGCTTTGGGTTGCAACCATCATTTCCTTCCCGATCTTGGCGGTTGCTTTGATTGCAGGCCTCACTGTTGGCCTATTTCAAGCCCTAACAAGTATTCAAGAAATGACATTAACCTTTGTTCCGAAGCTCTTAGCAATCGTCGTTGTCTTTTGGATTAGCATGGGCTTCATGACACAAACCCTCACAAGCTTCTTCCAAGATCAAATCATACCAATCATTGGAGGCATGTAATGGATACGCCAGGTTACACAACACTCACACGCATCTCAGGCCTCAAAAATGAAATGCAGGCTATTGCAAATAATATCGCCAATGTATCGACAACAGGCTTTCGCAAAGAGGGCCTTATCTTTTCCGAATTCATATCGGAAACGGGCGACAATCAGCCTTCCGTTTCAATGGCCCATGCCAATGTTCAAATGACCAATAGCGCCCAAGGCCCCCTCACTCCCACAGGTGGAACCTTTGATTTGGCAATTGAGGGCGATGGTTTCTTTTTAATTGAAACAGAGGATGGCGAAGCGCTCACGCGCGCAGGCGCCTTCACCCCCAATGACCAAGGCGAACTCGCCACGCTTGATGGCGCGAGGTTGTTAGACTCAGGTGGAGCGGCGATTTTCATCCCTACCACCGCTCAAAATATTGCCGTTGCCAATGATGGGACGATGTCCGCAGATGGCCAACCCATCGCACAAATCGGCCTCTATATGCCCGCTGATCTTGAGAATTTAGATCGCACAAATGGGGTTCGCTTCACATCCGAAGCTGGTTTTGAGCCTTTTGAGGGTGGGGTTATTTTACAAGGGTTTGTTGAGAGTTCGAATGTCGATGCGATCAGTGAAATCACCCGCATGATCGAAGTTCAGCATGCCTATACTATGGGCCAAAAATTCATTGAAAAAGAAGACGAGCGCATCCGCTCCGTTATCTCCACGCTAAGCCGCTAGAAAGGGCCTAAAAATGAGAGCACTCAAAATTGCAGCCACAGGAATGAGCGCGCAGCAAATGCGTGTTGAAACCATTTCACAAAACCTCGCGAACATGAATACAACAGGCTATAACGCACGGCGCGCTGAATTTGCTGATTTACATTATCAACAAATGGCACAGCCCGGCACGATTAGTTCAGCCAATGGATCCGTCCTGCCAACAGGCATTCAGCTCGGCCTTGGTGTGCGTCCAACATCTGTCTCCGTTCAGCTCGCACAAGGATCTCTTTCTAATACAGGTGGTGATTTAGATTTCGCAATCGAAGGCGCAGGGTATTTTGAAGTGAGCCTCCCTTCTGGCCAGTCAGCCTATACGCGCGATGGCGGATTAAAGCGCTCTGCCGATGGAGAAATTGTGACCTCCGATGGTCATCAAGTTGTCCCTGGGATTACGATCCCCGATGATGCAAGATCTCTCTCCGTAAATGCCCAAGGTGAAATTTATGCGTATTTCACAGACCGGGTTGAACCTGAATTTCTAGGTCAATTTACAGTTGCTAATTTTTCCAACTCAAAAGGCCTTGAAGCCATTGGAGGGAATTTATTCTTAGAAACCAATGCTTCAGGCCCAGCCTTTGTGAATACACCTGGCCTTGATGGCGCTGGAACGCTTCGTCAGGGTTATCTGGAGGATAGTACTGTTGATGCCGTTCGCGAAGTCACCGAATTGATTGAAGCTCAGCGTGGCTATGAATTGAATGCAAAGGTGATAACCGCAGCAGATCAAATGCTCTCCGCAACGGCACAAATACGATGATCAAGCGATGTATATTCTTACTCGTTTTAGCTATTTGGCCTTATCATAATGCCATTGCCGAAACCCTTATCGCAGCACGCACTTTGCGCGCAAATACCATCGTGACAGCTGATGATCTAAAAACAATTGATCAATCTATTCCAGGCATGTTCTCAGATTTTGATACAGCCATTGGCCTTGAAACACGAAAAGTCATTTATGCAGGAAAGCCAATTTCGTTAAACGATTTGGGTATGGCGGCCATAGTCGAGCGCAATCAAATTATACCCCTGATTTACTCACATGGCGGCCTATCAATTCACACAGATGGAAGATCCCTTCAGCGCGCAGGCCTTGGTGAAATCATTAGGGTAATGAATCTAGCTTCCAAAACAACAATCACCGGAACGGTTTCACAAAGTGGGGCGGTTTATGTTGGTGGTTTATCCCACTAAGCTCATAGGTGTTAAAAAAATGAAACAACTTCTTTTATTATCATTGTGCCCCTTAATCTCTGCATGTTCTGGGCCAAAACAAATGGAACAGAACCACGCCTCAGCACCGGATCAAACTGGGCTTGCTGCCTTTGAGATGCGTATTCCTGCACCAAACAGACAAGTGAGCACTACTGCTTATGTCAAGAAAGATGACATAATTCCAATAATCTACTCCTATGGAAGCTTGTCTATTCGTGCCGACGGGAAGTCTTTGCACAGCGCTGAGCCTGGTGAAGAGATTGATGTCTTAAATCTAGCATCAAAAGCAACAGTTACAGGCAACGTTTCAGTTGATGGAGTGATTTATGTAGGCGGCTAGCCTCACAAAATACAGGTTTTAAAAAGTGAAAAAATTCATACTATTCATTACTCTCATATTTATTTCTGCATGCTCAGATTTGGCTCATGTCGGCCAAGTGCCCGAACTCACTCCGATCCATGCAGGCGCAGAGGCTTTTACCATGCGCGAAGCGACAACCGGACGCAATGCCCCCAACAAAAGGCAAAATAGCGCTTCCTTATGGACGGCTTCAAGGCAATCCCTTTTTGGCGACAGGCGCGCCATAGATCGAGGGGATATCTTAACTGTTGTGATTGAAATTGATGAAAGTGCTGAGTTTTCAAACAGCTCTCAAAGAGGGCGCTCTGGAAGTGAAAGCTTAGGTATCCCTTCTCTTTTAGGCATTCCCGAAATTTTGAAACTTGGTGGAGGAACTACGATAGCAGACGCCGTATCAACCAATTCTTCCTCTAGTTCATCTGGTGAAGGCAGTGTGAGCCGGAATGAAAAATTAGAGCTTATCGTTGCCGCAACAATCACGGATGTATTGCCAAACGGTGTGCTGCAAATCCAAGGTTCGCAAGAGGTGCGCGTCAACTATGAGGTGCGCGAGCTCTTAGTCGAGGGTTTTGTACGCCCTGAGGATATATCGCGCAAAAATGAAATCACATACGACAAGATAGCATCCGCACGCATTTCTTACGGTGGCCGAGGCCAAATAACCAGAATGCAGCAGCCAAGGTATGGCCAGCAAATAGCCGATATTTTATTGCCTTTTTAAAGCGAGTTGAGAATGATCAAAAAATTACTCCCCGTTATTTTAGCAATCTTTGGCCTCGCAGCAGGTTTGGGGGCCGGCTTGATGCTGCGCCCAGAACCGGCGCCTGAAACTATGGCGGATAAAGATATGACTCAAAAAGAAGAAAAAGCGCCTAAGGAGGAGGAAGACACCAAATCATCCGATTATGAATATGTCAAAATGAACAATCAATTTGTTATTCCAGATATCGCGGATGGGAAGGTGACTGCCCTTTTGGTGATGAGTTTAAGTCTTGAAGTAGAACCTGGGAATTCTGAAGCCGTTTATAGTTTGGAACCAAAGCTTAGGGATGCATTTTTACAAGTTCTCTTTGATCATGCCAATTTAGGCGGCTTTCGTGGTGATTTCACCAATCATGTCAAAATGGATGATCTGCGCATGGCGCTTTTGGAAGTGGCCCATAAGCAATTTGGGCCACCAATCAAAAAGATTTTAATTACAGAAATAGTTCGCCAAGATATAAACTAGCCTAATTGCATATATCTCGCACGTGCGCCGCGCTCAATCGCTGCGCCGTGCAGGCGATCAATTTTCAACTCATATCTAATTTCTTTTAAAAGTCTCAATTCAGTTTGGTGCGTCTTCCCATCTGCTGCCGTCACATCGCAAGCAAGCGCATATGCCGTTTCATATAAGTTTTCAGGAAGATTAGAACGGACCAAGCCAAACAGCGCATCCAAACCATCTTCTTCTGAAAAGAGATCAAACACTGTATTTGACACTGTTTTAATACGATCAGCATCGTAACCAGCGAAAACTGGCAGGTGGTTTACAATATTCTCAATAGTGATCAATTCTGCCGTCCCAATATCGGCATCCGACATTGATTGAGCGATCATAATCGCAACAAGGCAATCTTGTGGTGTTAAAGAATGGGCTACATC
>CALLMA010000048.1 GCA_938008015.1 uncultured Celeribacter sp. | reverse complement strand
GACAGATACCCCAGTGATGATCGCGCCGTCGATGAATGTGCGGATGTGGGGGCATCCAGCCACTGTTCGCAATTTAGATACGCTGCGCAAAGATGGCGTTTTGATTGTTGGCCCCGAAGAGGGGGATATGGCTTGTGGCGAGTTCGGGTTTGGCCGCATGTCTGAAGTCGCTGATATCGTGAATGCGGTGGATCATTTCTTTTCGGATGGCCCTCTAAAAGATCAGCATGTTATTGTAACCTCAGGGCCTACTCATGAACCCATCGATCCCGTGCGCTATATTGCCAATCGCTCTTCGGGGACGCAAGGAGCGGCCATAGCCGCCGCGCTTCGTGATTTAGGTGCTCAGGTCACATTTATCACAGGCCCTGCGGATGTGCCGCCGCCAGAGGGGGTGACTATTGTTAAAGTACAAACGGCTGTGCAGATGAAAGATGCCGTTGAAGCCGCCTTGCCCGCGAGGGCAGCTGTATTCGCCGCTGCAGTGGCTGATTGGCGCGTAGAGGGGCAAAGCGCGATTAAGTTGAAGAAACAAGCCGGTGAAATGCCAACGCTGAGTTTTGCCGAAAATCCTGATATTCTTGCATTTGTAAGTCAGCTCAAAGAAGGGCGTCCTGATTTGGTGGTCGGATTTGCAGCAGAAACAAATGATGTTATCGCGCATGCGACAGCGAAGTTGGCACGCAAAGGGTGCGATTGGATTGTTGCGAATGAAGTCTCAGAAGGGACTGGGATTATGGGCGGTCAAGAAAACCAGGTGATCCTTATCTCTCAAGGAGGCGAGGCGGAAGAATGGCCGCGCACCGATAAAGCAGAAGTTGCAGGCAAACTTGCCAAGCGCATTGCGCAGGCACTGGCGAGATAAGCGCAAATAAATAAAGGTAAATCAAATGAGTGTTGAGATTAAAGTCACACATACAGAGCAAGCCGATATCGACATCGCATTGCCATCTTATGAAACAGCGCAAGCGGCTGGCGCGGATGTGCGCGCTAATCTGCCAGAAGATAAGCGCGAGCAGGGTATAACGCTGGCATCAGGCGCGATTGCCTTGGTTCCTACTGGGATCAAAATGGAAATTCCGGCAGGGTTTGAAGTGCAAGTGCGCCCGCGTTCGGGATTGGCCTTGAAGCATGGGATCTCTGTGCCCAATGCACCTGGGACGATCGATGCGGATTACCGCGGAGAAGTTGGCGTTATATTGATCAACCTAGGGCAAGATGATTTTATCATTCGCCATGGAGAACGTATCGCACAGCTTGTTGTTGCGCCTGTCACGCAGGGACGGTTTCTTATGGCGGCTGAGCTGAGTACAACGTCGCGTGGAGAAGGCGGGTTTGGCTCAACTGGGCGATCATAACCTATGAGTTTTGAAAGCGAGATGGCGGGCTATTGGGTTTTTGTTGGCTTTATAGGCCTTGTCTGGATGTACTGGTGGCTCATTAAGCTTTTGAAGAAAAAAGTGCGGCGTACTCAGAGTGCTAATCAGGCGGCCACGCCCGCTCCAGCTATGTTGAGTGAGGCTGAGTTGGAACGCTACTCTCGCCATATTATCCTCAAAGAAATTGGCGGCGCTGGGCAAAAGAAGCTCAAAGAAGCAAAAGTCTTAGTCGTGGGCGTCGGGGGGCTGGGAGCGCCTGCTTTGCAATATCTAGCCGCGGCTGGATGTGGAACGATTGGATTGATCGATGAGGATGTTGTCGAACATTCCAATCTGCAGCGCCAAGTGATCCATATGGACAAACACCTCGGAATGCCCAAGGTGTTTTCCGCCCAAACACTTCTACAAGAGCAAAACCCCTTTATTTCGTTGCGCCCATATCATCGCCGTTTTGATCATACATGTGCGCCGTTGATTGAGGAATATGATCTGATTTTGGATTGTAGTGATAATTCTCAAACGCGGTATTTGCTTAATCAATTGTGCTTTGACTATCAAAAACCTCTCATTGGGGCGGCTTTATCTTCTTGGGAGGGTCAAATTAGCTGCTTCCATCTCGAAGAGAACGCACCTTGCTATGAATGTATCTTTCCGAAGGCCATACAGACAGGCTCATCACAAGCAGGAGAAGAGTTCTCATGCTCTCAAATTGGCATAGCCTCCCCCATAACCGGGGTGCTGGGATCTATGATGGCATTAGAAGCGGTGAAAATCATTGTGGGAGTGGGGGCGCCGCTCTCGTCACAAATGCTCATTTATAACGGATTGCATGGAACAGTGCTTCAAGTGAAAACGAAAAAAGACGCGGCATGTTCCTCATGCGCCGCGCTATAAATATAAATAATAATAGAGGTTATATTTACTATTTTCGAAATAGGCTTATCTAACTGAGGAAAACGTAAATTTACTTATAGCTATAGAACTGGAGTGTCGTAAATTGAGCGCAGAAAATAGTAACCCACTGTTGAAACAATGGAACACAGCTTTTAATCTCCCACCTTTTGATCAAATACAAGATATGCATTTCCGCGAAGCGTTTGATGTTGGGCTGGCAGAAGGAAAAGCAAAGATAGAGGCCATTGCAAATAATCCTGAAGCGCCCAACTTTGAAAACACTATTGAAGCCTTAGAATTATCTGATGAAACTCTTGATCGCGCGCTGGGCGTCTTTTTTGGGATTTCTGGGCCTGATGCAAATGATGAGCGCGAAGCGATTAAATCTGACTATATGCCAAAGCTGTCTCAATATTCGACTGAGATCATTGGCAATGCCGCCCTTTTTGAACGGGTGCAAACGATTTGGAATGAGCGCGAATATCTTGATTTAAGTGAAGAGCAGCAGCGTGTTTTATATTTAACGCACAGAAATTTCACGCGTGCAGGCGCGGCCCTCTCAAAAGAGACGAAGAAAAAAGTCGGTGATATTAATGCCGAGCTTGCAACGCTGGGAACGCAGTTTTCTAAAAATCTCTTGGCGGATGAAAAAGCGTGGTCCATGCCTTTGGATGCCGCGGATCTCAAAGAATTGCCTGATTTTGTCTTAGATTCTGCCAAAGCAGCAGCTCAAGAGCGCGGCCTTGATGAACCTATCATTACATTGTCTCGGCCATTGGCTGGGCCATTTCTCACATTTTCCTCCAACCGCAATAAACGCCGTGAGCTTTTGATAGCCATGCAGCAGCGCGGGGCGAATGGTGGTGATAATGATAATCGAGACATTGCAGTAAAGACACTCAAGTTGCGCGATGAACGCTCAAAGCTTTTAGGATATGAGACTTACGCTCATTTCAAACTTGAAACTCAAATGGCAAAAACGCCTGAAAATGTGCGTGATCTTTTGATGAAGGTTTGGGAACCGGCTAAAAAGGTCGCGCTTGAAGATGAAAGTAAGTTGCAAAAGCGCCTCAATGAAGATGGTTATGAAGGGCGTTTGGAACCTTGGGATTGGGCATATTATTCAAATCTGCGCAAAAAAGAAGAGCATGATCTCGATGCGGCAATGCTCAAGCCTTATTTGCAATTGGATAAAATGCTTGAGGCAAGCTTTTCTTGTGCGACGAAGCTATTTGATCTTTCTTTTGAAGAGATTGATGTGCCGCTTTATCATAGCGATGCCCGTGCTTGGAATGTCACAAGAAATGGCGCGCATATCGCAATCTTTATTGGTGATTATTTTGCGCGCAGTTCCAAAAGATCCGGCGCATGGTGCATGGCGATGCGCTCGCAACAAAAACTTGCAGGCGATATCAAGCCAATCGTGTTGAATGTTTGTAATTTTGCCAAAGGCGCTGAAGGTAAGCCAAGTTTGCTTTCTTACAATGATGCGCGCACTTTGTTCCATGAATTTGGCCATGCATTGCATCAAATACTGTCAGATGTTCGCCATGGCAGCATCTCGGGCACATCTGTTGCGCGTGATTTTGTTGAACTGCCGAGCCAACTTTATGAGCATTGGCTTGAAGTGCCTGAAGTCCTCGAAGAATTCGCCATTCATGCCGATACAGGGGAAGCGATGCCCGAGGATTTGGTGAAGCGCTTGCTGGCCTCACAAACCTATGACCAAGGGTATATGACAACGGCATATGTAGCTTCTTCTTTGATTGATTTAGACTTCCACGAAGCGAAAGCCCCAGATGATGTGATGCAAGCCCAAGCGCAATCATTAGATCGCATTGGTTTGCCGCATGCCGTGCGCCCTTTCCACCTTGCGCCACATTTTCAGCATATTTTCGCAGGCGAAGGCTACTCTGCGGGGTATTACAGCTACATGTGGTCCGAAGTGATGGATGCGGATGCTTTTGAAGCGTTTAAAGAGGGGGGGTATTTCAACAAAGAACTCGCGAAAAGCCTACAAGATAACATCCTCTCTCGCGGCGGTTCTGATGATCCAGAATTGCTCTATAAAGCCTTCAGAGGCCGCATGCCTGGGGCAGAGGCAATGCTCAAAGGACGAGGCCTGTTGTAAATAGTTTAATCAGCCTCTCCGGCGACATCTTGATGAATGATGATTTCGGCGGAGGGGTAGGCTTGCAAAATGCGGTGTTCAAGCTTTGCACAAATCGCGTGTGCTTCGCGCAATGTTTGATCGCCATCCAGCTCGATGTGGATGTGGATGAACGGTTTCGAGCCAGACATGCGGGTTTTGAGATCATGGAAATCAATGACACCCTCAGTTGTCCGAGCAAGCTCCTGAACCTTGATCACAAGCTCTTTCGGGGCGGCTTTATCCATTAGGCCATCAAGTGCAGTTTTCCCAATTTTGAGGGCGCTTCGAGCCAAGATAGCCGCAGCGAGCAGGGCAACGATGCTATCAAGTTGATGAATCTGAAAATACTTGGATGCAATAAGAGCTATAATCGTGCCGGTGGCGGGAATGAGATCGCCAATATAATGAAGGCTATCAGCAACGATGATTTTGGAGCCGGTTTTGCGTATGATGTGGCGTTGATAGGCGATGAGTGCGATTGTTATGGCAATAGAAAATAACATGACGCCGATGCCCCGATACTCTCGGATCATCGAAATATGGGGTTCGCGCAATAAGCGCGAAATTGAACCAATGGTAATGAACACGCAGCTTGACAGAATAATGAGAGATTGAGCGAGGGCCGCTAGATCTTCGGCGGATGTATGGCCAAACCGATGATCATCATCCGCAGGGCGAGCCGCATAACGAATGGCAAATAAGGCCCCCAATGCCATCATCAAATCGAGAGCACTATCTGCGAGTGATGCGGCAATTGATAAAGAGCTGGTTTGAAAAACCGCCCATAATTTTGCGACAACCAATATAGAAGCAACGACAATAGAGGCTATGCCTGCGTTTGTATTCAGCGTTATTTTAAGCTTTTCTGTGGTCATCGGCTCGTTCTCTTCCATTCAAGCTCAAGTGCGTGTGGCATGCGATGCGTGATGCGCTTTAATCCCATGTTTCGGCTTCATAGACGCCCCAAATTAACTCTTTTTGCAGCCATCCTTTATGCCCTTCAGCGGATGCTCTGCACCATTTTTCTGTGCATTCATGCAGTCTAAGGAGGGCATTTTTTTCTACATTTGCCACGATATGCGCATCTGCATTTCGGCTTGTATGTAGGGTGGCGTCGTCTTGGATGAAGCCCATGCGCAGCCCAGAAATCAAACTATAATGCACCCAACCTGCCGCGCCATCGTAATCACGCACACGGCGCCAATGACCATATTCAGCGATGACTTCGAGCGGATAACCGTGCTGTTTAAAAACCCAATCAATACGGTGCGACAGCGAGGGGCCTCTACGCACATTGGCTTTGTTTGACTTGAGCGTCACAAAGCGGGGAATTTTCAGCCCCGTCACAGAGCCTTTAGACGTGTTGACTGTTGCAGGCGCAGATTCTGGGAGTGCAATATTTAAGGAAGAAGCCGCAGGCTGTTGCGTTTGAGAGCCCAGTGGCGCCGATAAGGCAAGGATCATGCAGAAAAAGCCAGCAAATTGTGAAATTTTCTTGTTCTTCATGGTCTTTACTCTCACCAATCTAAATTCGCATTGCCTTAAATATCTCGAGATATGTAATCCATATACGGATGAGATGCCAACTTAAAGTTACACCAAATCACGCCCAAATTCGCGCTTAAAACCGCCAAGCGGGCAGGGCGATATGAGGCCTTTCAATTTTGTTATGAAGTGGATCATAAGCAAAGTGTTGTTCTTATGATAAATGGCGTTTATACGTTCAGATTAACTCTAAGATGAAGCCTTGCACGCGGTTGGCTAGATATTCGATTTGACAATGAAGGTCTAATCGCTGAATTTAGCGCAACAGAATTGAGCCCGAGGTGGAATGTTTTTTCGGGGATGGGAATGGAATAGTGCAGGGCATTGAGAAACAGAATAATGAAAATATTCCCGCTGTAGAAGTGCGTAATCTCCACAAAAGATATGGAGATTTGCATGTGCTCAAAGGGGTAGACCTTAAGGCGCAACGCGGTGAAGTTATCTCAATCATCGGATCGTCAGGTTCTGGGAAGTCAACGCTTTTAAGAAGCATCAATTTGTTGGAATTAAGCCAATCAGGCGATATTTTGATTGATGGCGAGGCGATTTCTTGGAAAGAAAAAGGTTCGGAACGAAGCCCTGCGGATGCCGCACAAGTCATCAAAGTTCGTACAAATCTTTCTATGGTTTTTCAGCAGTTTAATCTTTGGGGGCATATGTCTGTGCTTGCAAATGTTATGGAAGCCCCCGTCACGGTTCTCAAGCGAAGCGCAGATGAGGTCCGTGAAAAAGCGGTTGAATACCTCAATAAGGTTGGCCTCGGTGAAAAAGCAGACGTGTGGCCCTCTCAGCTTTCAGGCGGGCAACAGCAGCGTGTCGCCATTGCGCGCGCATTGTGCATGGAGCCGCGTGCGCTGCTTTTAGATGAACCAACAAGCGCGCTAGATCCTGAGCTTGAGCAAGAAGTGATTAGTGTGATTAAATCATTGGCCGCTGAAGGGCGGACGATGATCATTGTGACACATGATATGAATTTGGCCCGAGATGTGAGTGATCATGTGATTTTCTTGCATAACGGACAGATCGAAGAAGAAGGAGCGCCAGAGAATGTATTTGGCGCCCCTAAATCGGAGCGCTTGCAGCAGTTTTTGTCTGCAGGGTCTCATTAATTTAATAAGGGAGAAACGAAATGAAATTGTTTCTAGCATCAGCTGCATTGGCTTTCGCTGCAACAGCAGGGCTTGCCGATCATCATGGAAAAGATGTTGTGCGTTTGGGAACAGAAGGCGCTTATCCGCCCTGGAACCTGATCAATGACAATGGCGAAGTGGATGGCTTTGAGCGTGAGCTTGGCGATGAACTTTGTGTGCGCGTGGCAATCAAATGTGAATGGGTCACAAATGAATGGGATTCCATTATTCCAAACCTAACATCAGGCAACTACGATGCAATTATTGCAGGGATGTCGATCACTGCAGAGCGCGAAGCTGTCATTGACTTCACACAAGCTTACACACCCCCAGATCCCTCAACATACGCAGCACTTGATGCTGGCGTTGATTTGACATCTGGCGTTGTTGCAGCTCAAACAGGTACAATTCAAGCTGGTTATGTGGCTGAATCTGGCGCTGTTTTGATTGAATTCGCAACACCAGATGAGGCTGTAGCTGCCGTTGTAAATGGCGAAGCAGATGCTGTTTTGGCTGATAACAGCTTCGTTGAAGCATCTCTTGCAGCAAACTCAAGCTTGCAAGTTGTTGGTGAGCCAGTGCGCCTTGGTGGCGGTGTTGGCATGGGCTTCCGTGATTCTGATGATGCGCTGCGTGCTAAATTTGATGCTGCGATTGCGAGCATGAAAGAAGACGGTTCATTGAACGAACTTATCGCTAAATGGGGCGTTTCCTCACAGTGGTAAAAATCTAAAGCAAAGCGCGCCATATGAGCGCGCGCTTTGCAATATGCATTTGATCGCAAATGCAGCATTAGGAGGGTGATCCCATTTTTTCTTATTGTCATGATCCATCCACGCTCGAAGGACTAGCGTGGTTTTCTTGCTATTTGACCAATGGAAAGCACCTGCTTGCTTATTCCTCCTTTTTCACTGTGCTGATGCTTTTGGTGATCACAGCGCCTTTGGCACTCGCCTTTGGATTTTTGGGCGCAACAGCTTCGCGAAGTGATCTCTTCTCTCTACGCCTTTTAGGCAAAGGGTATACATCGATTGTTCGTGGTGTGCCTGACATTGTTTTCTTTCTCTTTTTTGTCATTGCGCTTGATCAGGGCCTAGAATGGCTTCGCCATCAGGCTTTATGCCCGGATTGGACTGATCCCATCCGCCAAGGCCATGATTTCATTGTCTGTGATCGCGCAAAACTACCGCTTTCAAGCTCGCCACAATGGGTGCATGAAATCTATGGATTTTTACTCGCAGCCTTCACTTTCGCTTTAGTGTTTGGTGCATTTGCTGCCAATATTCTTTATGGGGCGATGCAATCTGTGCCTCATGCTCAAATTGAAACGGCGCAAGCTTATGGTATGACACCTCGTCAAACATTTCGCCGCATATTAGTGCCTCAGATGTGGCGCTATGCTTTGCCTGGGCTCTCAAATCTGTGGCAAATCTTGATTAAAGCGACGCCTTTGCTCTTCTTGCTCGGTGTGGAAGATATTGTTTATTGGGCACGAGAGCTTGGAGGCTCTAAGGGGCCGATATTCGATTATCCCCACCCAGATTGGCGATTATGGTACTTCCTCGCGCTCCTCGTTTTCTATCTTGGGATGACGTGGCTGTCTGAAAAACTATTCACGCGTCTTAATAAACGCCTAAACCCAGCACAGCAGAGCGTATAGGAGCCTGATTATGGAATGTTTTGATGTTCTCACGGATTA
>CALLMA010000047.1 GCA_938008015.1 uncultured Celeribacter sp. | reverse complement strand
CCGAAAATCACGCAAGAGACCTGTGAAATATGATAAGCGTCGATACAAACGGCGAAATCGTATAGAGCGGATGTTCGGAAAGCTCAAAGATTGACGACGCGTTGCAACCCGCTATGACCGATGCCCAAACGTATTCAGATCCGCAATAGCTCTGGCCGCAACTGTGCTATTCTGGTTATGAGTCCTGAGCCTAGCCTTTGGATTGGTCACACCGCCCTATGGATTATGTTTACTGATATCCGCTGCAATTGGTGAAATGAATGTTGTGCAGGTGATGCGAGATGTCTTAATCATACTTGCACCGATGCTTCTGATTTTATTGCTGATCATTCTCTTTCCGCAAATCGCATTGTGGCTTCCAAATAGATTACTGCCAACAACGGCGTATTGATGCATTCAAATAGCTTTTGATGCTCGAAGATAGCTCGGCATCAAAAGCTTATGAAAAACCGCATTGAGCTGCAGCACATCGCTCCTTGCGACAAGCACCGAAATCAAAGCACATCAGCCCTCGATTACTTAAATCGATTTTGTTACAAAAGCTTCACTTTTTATATCATTCTCTCTGTTCTATTATCTTCAAAAGCACATCATTATTTGCAGCATTGAGGGATGAGTTATGACTGTTTACGCCATTAATGGACTGGGGCGCATTGGGAAGCTTGCTGTGCAGGCGATCGTTGAAAAAGGGGCCAAACTCGCGTGGATAAACGACGCTATTGGCGACACTGAAATGCATGCGCATTTGTTAGAGTTTGACACGGTTCATGGGCGCTGGGATGCGGCATTCTCTCACGACGACAAGAGCATTCAAATCGATCAAACTAAAATCCCCTTCATTGGCACAGATAAGCTAGAAGAGCTGCCGCTTGAAGGCGTTGATATTGTTATTGATTGCACAGGTGTTTTCAAATCCGCTTCTGTGCTGCAGACCTATTTTGATGCAGGTGTTAAAAAAGTGATCGTCTCCGCCCCTGTTAAGGGCGATCAGATTGCGAATATCGTTTACGGCGTAAACCATCACATATATAACGCGGATGAGCATGATATTATTACGGCCGCAAGCTGCACCACCAATTGCCTTGCTCCAGTTGTCAAAGTCATTCATGAAAACTTCAAGATCAAGCATGGTTCAATTACAACAATCCACGATGTAACAAACACGCAAACGATTGTGGATCGACCTGCCAAAGATTTACGCCGCGCAAGATCGGCCCTAAATTCACTCATCCCAACGACAACAGGCAGTGCCACGGCGATCACATTAATTTATCCTGAATTGACAGGGAAATTGAATGGCCATGCCGTGCGTGTTCCTATGCTTAATGCATCGCTTACAGATTGTGTTTTTGAGGTTGAAACCAACACAACCGCAGAAGAAGTGAACTCATTTCTAAAACACGCTTCAGAAAATGAACTCAAAGGCATTTTAGGCTATGAGGCCCGCCCTCTTGTTTCTGCAGATTATACCAATGATCAGCGCTCTTCCATCATCGACGGCCCTTCGACACTTGTCGTCAACGGCACACAGATTAAAATCTATGCTTGGTATGATAATGAAATGGGATATGCGCATCGATTGATTGATGTTGCTTTGATGGTTGGAGAGCATTTGTGACACTCTCAAAGCAAGGTGATCAAAAAGCGTTCCGATCATATATAATGATAACGGGTGTATATTGGGCCTTCATGCTGACAGATGGCGCATTGCGTATGCTCATTTTATTGCATTTTCATATCCTTGGTTTTAGTCCAATACAGCTTGCCTATTTATTCCTTTTATATGAACTCGCAGGGGTTATCACCAATCTTCTTGCGGGATGGATTGCTTCGCGCCTTGGCCTCATGTTCACATTATATTTAGGGATATCTCTGCAAATCATAGCCTTGATAGCTCTCTTTAATCTCGATAGCTCTTGGGATCTCCGATTTTCAGCGCTTTATGCAAGCATCATCCAAGGCATAAGTGGCATTGCAAAGGATCTTACAAAAATGTCCTCCAAATCGGCTGTGAAAGTCTTCGCGCCCGATGAAAACAATAGCTTATTCAAATGGGTCGCCTTTTTAACTGGCTCAAAAAACATGATCAAAGGTTTGGGATATTTTCTGGGTGCTGCGCTTTTGGGAACAATCGGCTTCAAAGGTACCATTCTTGGCATGGGCATTTTGCTGATGATGATCTTTACAAGCCTTCTTATTGACAGGCCGATCGAACCCATCCTCACGTCAAAAAAGGCTAAATTTAAAGAGCTATTTTCTCGATCGCGGAACGTAAACACCCTTTCATGCGCGCGCATGTTCCTCTTTGGCGCGCGCGATATATGGTTTGTCGTTGGGATTCCGATCTATTTCTATTCAATTCTCTCAGATGGATCCGCGCAAGAAAACCGTGCCGCATTTTTCATCATTGGAAGTTTTATGGCAAGTTGGATTATGCTTTATGGGGCTATTCAAATCGTTGCGCCACGCATCCTAAAAGCGAAGCAGATTTCCTTACATCAGCTGACACATAAAGCGCGCAAATGGGCGCTGATCTTAGCGCTCATCCCCCTCACCTTAACCACTTTAGCACTTCTCCTCCCGCAACAAAACTTATGGTTTGCGTCCTTCCTTACATTTGGCCTTTTGCTTTTTGGCATCATTTTTGCCATAAATTCCTCCCTCCACTCATATTTGATTTTAGCCTTCACCCAAAACACTCGCGTCACGCTTGATGTTGGATTTTATTATATGTCCAACGCTGCAGGACGATTATTTGGGACGTTATTATCGGGGCTACTTTATCAATTCGGCGGCCTGTCTCTCATCTTATGCGGAGCAACAATTGCACTCTTTATTTCAGCAATATGCCTAAAATTCGACATACCCCCTCACTGAGATAAGCAAATATCCTTTCGCGCCTTCTCCGAATTGCGTCTTGCAAAAAAAAAGCAAGTTGCTAGTAACACTCTATTTGCAGTTAATTATACACCATTCGGAATCCAGAGATGAAACGCGATAAAAACAAGGGAAAGCGCAGTAAAAAGAGCGCCAAGCCACCTTTGCGGATATTTTTACGGCGTCGTTTTTTTCAGGCTATTTTTATAGTTTTTTCGCTGATTTTCATTTGGATGTTAGCGCATCGTTTTATTCCCGTTTATTCGACCCATTATATGCGGGCAGAAAGTACGCGCATTGGAGAAAAGGTGGATTATCACTGGACGCCAATTGAAGAGATATCGCCTTATCTCCTTCGCGCAGCAGTGGCTGCTGAAGATGCAAATTTTTGCCGCCATTGGGGGTTTGATATGCAAGCTATCCGATCGGCAATTGTGGCAGGCAGTGTTCGAGGTGGTTCAACGATAACACAGCAAACAGTCAAAAATACTTATCTTTGGCATGGACGAAGCTGGATCAGAAAAGCTCTTGAGGCCGTCTTAACGCCCATCTTAGAGCTCACCTGGCCGAAAGAGCGCATATTAGAAGTGTATCTCAATATCGCAGAGTTCGACGAAGGGGTTTTCGGTGCAGAAGCCGCCTCGCAGCATTATTTCGGCATTTCACCTGCAGAATTATCCCCCAGACAAGCTGCTTATCTCGCTGCTATTTTGCCTTCCCCTAAAACAAGAAGTGCAAGCCGACCCAGCGCTTTCATCAAAAAACGCGCCATACAAATTCAAGACGGCGCTGCGACCATTGCAAAAGATGAGCGCTCACAATGTTTTATATCAATGAATAAATAGATATTACATTGCCATTGAAACTTTCTATAGTTCACGGCAATAAGGCCAAAAAGAGAGTATGTAATGATCCGACTATATCACGTTGCCCTATCCCCATTTTGTCGCAAAGTGCGTTTATGCCTTGCAGAAAAAAAACTTGAAGTAGAGCTCATTGAAGAGCGCTATTGGGAACGTGATCCAGATTTCTTGAGACGAAATCCTGCTGGCAAAGTGCCTATCTTGCGCATTGATAATCAATTTTATAGCGAGAGCACTGCCATTTGCGAATATCTGGAAGAGCGTTTTCCAGAAACACGTTTAATCCCGCAAGATATAGAAGAGAGATTTGAGATGCGCAGAATCGTCAATTGGTTTGACGATAAGTTTCACAATGAAGTGACCTCAAATCTTCTTTATGAACGCGTCAATCGCAAACTCACACAAAGCGGATATCCCGTATCAGCAAATGTAAAAGCAGGCTCGAAAGCGATAAAATACCATCTGGATTATATGGCTTGGCTCCTTGAGCGCAGACGCTGGCTCGCAGGCGAAGCAATGACCCTCGCCGATTTCACAGCCGCAGCACATCTTTCATCACTTGATTACATTTCAGATGTTGATTGGAACCGACATGAAATCGTCAAAGATTGGTATGCCACCATAAAATCGCGCCCAGCGTTTAGATCTTTGCTTGCAGATCATCAATCCGGCTTCCCTCCTCCTGCTCATTACGCCGACCTAGATTTTTAATATACCCAAATAAAATAGCCTTATGTCAAAACGAGCTAAAATCAACCTATCGAAAGAAGTGATTATTGATCGCGCTATTGAGGAAGGGTTTTCTTTAGTCAAATTCACAACGCCAGAATTGCCTGGGCTTGATAAAAAGCTGCAAGAATTTGTTGACGCGGGCTATCATGGCCAAATGAAATGGATGGAAGAGCGCATGAATTGGCGCGGTAATCCAAAGGCGCTTTGGCCAGAAGCAAAATCCGTGATCGTTCTAGCGGAAAGCTACAGCCCGGATGAAGATCCGATGGAGGCGATAAAGCATACTGATCATGGGGCGGTTTCGGTTTATGCACGAGGGAAAGATTATCATGATCTTGTCAAAAAGCGCCTCAAAAGATTAGGGCGCTGGATTGTCGAGAACGCAGAGGATGATGCGCAAATAAAAGTTTTTGTCGATACGGCGCCTGTTATGGAAAAGCCCCTTGCGCAAAAGGCTGGCTTGGGATGGCAAGGCAAGCATACAAATCTTCTCTCGCGCGAAATTGGCAATTGGTTTTTTATTGGATCTATATTTACAACCCTCGAACTCGAAGCAGATAAACCTGAGGTCGAAAAATGCGGATCATGCAGAAAATGCCTAGACGCCTGCCCAACCGATGCTTTCCCTGCCCCCTTTAAAATTGACGCCAGAAAATGCATTTCTTATCTCACGATTGAGCATAATGGCCCCGTAGACCTTGAATTGCGCTCCAAGCTTGGCAACCGGATTTATGGCTGTGATGATTGCTTGGCCGCTTGCCCTTGGAATAAATTCGCCGTCGAGGCAACGGAAATTCGATATGCCGCGCGAGATGATCTCGCCTCCCCGCCTTTGCGTGATTTAGTCGCCTTAAATGACGCGGAGTTTAGGCAGAAATTTTCTGGATCCCCCATCAAAAGGATCGGGCGCAATCGTTTCGTCAGAAATGTCTTATATGCGATTGGAAATTCGAAAAATCGTGATTTCATACCAACGATCACGCCGCTCAAGGAAGACGCTGACGCAACGGTTGCAGATGCCGCAAATTGGGCCATCAATGCGCTCAAGCAATAACATTTCAAGCAAGAATTTCATCCCGTAAAATAGGCGATATACAGTAAGATGAGGCCTAAAAGAATGCGGTATATAACATAAGGTGTGAAACTGATTGAATTTAGGAGTTTCATCATCAAAGACAAGGCAAGAAGTGCCGCAAAAAACGCAAACACTGCCGCTACAGCCGCCAATTTCATCATTTCCCAATCCGCATCAACAATAACTTCAAAGCCAAGAAGCGTCCCTGAGGCAATGATTGTGGGGATAGACATCAGCATCGAGAACTTTGCGCCCGCCTTACGCGTGAATCCAAGTGCGCGCGCCCCTGTTATCGTACTTCCAGAACGAGATGTGCCCGGAATGAGCGCAATAGCTTGCCAAAACCCCAAAATGATCGCCACTTTAAGATTTAAGTCCTTCTGCGTTTTAACTTGCGGCGCTTTTTGATCAAACCAATAGAGGATGATCCCGAAAACCAACATCATCCAACCAATCACTTCTATGGAGCGCAAATGAGCTGTCAGCCCTGTCGCTTGAAGCACCAAGCCAAAAAGAATGACGGGGATGGTGGCAATAATCAGCAAAAACGCCAATTTGCTTCCTTGAGTATCAATCTTCCCTCGGAGTAATCTTGGCACACCTTGCAAACAGAGCTTCACATCGGCCCAAAAATACAAGATCACAGCCCCCAAAGATCCCAAATGAACCGCCACATCAATTGTCGTGCCTTGATCTGCGGAGCCTGTTAATTTGGGTAATAATATCAAATGACCTGAAGAAGACACTGGAAGAAACTCCGTAATCCCTTGCACAATCGCTGCCAAAAATATGTAAAATAGGCTCATTATCTGTTCTCAATTCTTAAACTAAATATCGATGTAGCTTGTTCAGGTACAAATGCGAAGAACGAATTTGAAAACTTTTCTCAAAACAGATTAAGAGAATACCATATAAGAGGGATTTCATCTCTTGTGAGAACTCAATTCCCCCTTTATAGCCTGAAATATGATACAACGTGCTGATACTGATTTAAATCTTCCGCTTGAGATTTCGCGCCGAAGAACTTTCGCTATTATTTCACACCCCGATGCGGGTAAAACCACCTTGACTGAGAAGTTCCTTCTTTATGGTGGTGCGATTCAAATGGCTGGCCAAGTCCGCGCAAAAGGAGAAGCGCGTCGCACAACATCTGATTATATGCAGATGGAAAAAGACCGCGGCATTTCCGTATCCGCATCCGCCATGTCTTTTGATTTCAAAAATCATCGCTTCAATCTCGTAGACACACCAGGCCACTCTGACTTCTCAGAAGATACATACCGCACGCTAACGGCTGTTGATGCTGCTGTGATGGTGATTGATGGCGCTAAAGGTGTAGAAAGTCAGACGCAAAAACTTTTTGAAGTTTGTCGTATGCGCGATTTGCCGATTTTGACATTTTGTAACAAGATGGACCGTGAAAGCCGCGATACAATTGAAATTATCGATGAGATTCAAGAGAATCTTGCCATTGATGTGACACCAGCGTCTTGGCCCATTGGTGTGGGCCGTGATTTTCTGGGGTGCTACGATATGTTGAACGATCGCCTCGAGCTCATGGACCGCGCGGATCGTAATGTCGTTGCAGAAAGCATTTCTATTGAAGGTCTCGAAGACCCCAAGCTCGAAGAGCTTATTCCCGAGCACCTCCTCGAAAAACTTCGAGAAGAGATTGAGCTTGCACGCGAATTAATGCCAAAATTTGATCACCAAGCTTTTCTTGATGGTACAATGACGCCGATTTGGTTTGGCTCAGCCATTAATTCATTTGGCGTCAAAGAACTTATGGATGGCATCGCAGATTTTGGACCACAGCCACAGCCACAAAAAGCGGAGCCACGCGCAGTATCTGCTGATGAGAAAAAAGTGATGGGCTACGTCTTTAAGGTGCAAGCCAATATGGACCCAAAGCATCGTGACCGCGTTGCCTTTGTGCGCCTCGCCTC
>CALLMA010000046.1 GCA_938008015.1 uncultured Celeribacter sp. | reverse complement strand
CGCATTCGCATGAATGCAAAAAGAGCACAGGATTTGCAGCCTATCGAAATTTATGGGCAGGTGGTTATCCGACATAAAGATGGTAAGATCATTGAAGCTTACAATAATTTTGATTTGATGTCTTATTTTGAGCAGATGGGCAATCTCCCTGAGAGCTCGGTCTCGCTTTGTCTAGCTGGAGAGAAGTTTCGATAAATTGGTATGAGTTATAACCTCTTTCAGCCCTTGAAATATTGATGCGCAAGCGCGAAGAGAAGGTTGGTTATTTGAACTTCGCTTTAGTATAGACATATTTGTTCATCCCTGATAGACGCAACGCATCACGCAACCCCAGATTCGTTCTGGGGTTTCCTGATGTTATGAATGGGTCACCTTCACTTTATGAAGGGGGCTAGAAGATAGGCCACCTTCGGGGGGCTAACATTAGCGGAATATCCGCTTAAAACGGAAGACAGTAAACATGGCACTTAAGTCGTATAAACCGACAACGCCTGGCCAACGTGGGTTGGTTCTGATCGACCGTTCGGAACTTTGGAAAGGCCGTCCGGTCAAAGCTCTCACTGAGGGTTTGACTAAAAACGGTGGCCGGAACAACACCGGACGGATCACGATGCGCCGCAAAGGCGGTGGCGCGAAGCGTCTCTATCGCATCGTCGATTTCAAGCGTAATAAATTTGATGTTGCTGCAACGGTTGAACGTATTGAATACGACCCTAACCGTACAGCTTTCATCGCTCTAATCAAATATGAAGATGGTGAACAAGCATATATCCTTGCTCCACAGCGTCTTGCAGTAGGTGACACAGTCATCGCATCTGCAAAGGCTGACGTGAAGCCTGGGAATGCAATGCCGTTTTCGGGTCTACCAATCGGTACGATCGTACACAACATTGAGCTTAAGCAAGGCAAAGGCGGCCAGATCGCACGTGCTGCTGGTACTTATGCACAATTTGTGGGTCGTGACGGTGGCTATGCTCAGATCCGCCTCTCTTCAGGCGAACTTCGCCTTGTGCGTCAGGAATGTATGGCAACTGTAGGTGCTGTATCTAACCCTGATAACTCTAACCAAAACCTCGGTAAAGCTGGTCGTAACCGCCATAAAGGCATTCGCCCATCTGTTCGTGGTGTGGTTATGAACCCGATCGATCACCCTCACGGTGGTGGTGAAGGTCGTACATCCGGTGGTCGTCACCCTGTATCTCCATGGGGTAAGCCGACTAAAGGTAAGCGTACTCGCAATAAAAATAAAGCGTCACAGAAGCTCATTATTCGCTCGCGTCACGCTAAGAAGAAAGGCCGCTAAGAATGGCACGTTCTGTTTGGAAAGGCCCATTTGTGGACGCATATGTCCTCAAAAAAGCCGAGAAAACTCGCGAGAGTGGTCGCAACGAGGTCATCAAGATCTGGTCGCGTCGCTCTACAATCTTGCCTCAGTTCGTTGGTCTCACATTCGGTGTGTACAACGGCCAGAAGCATATCACTGTTAATGTCTCTGAAGACATGATTGGTCAAAAGTTTGGTGAATATGCACCAACTCGTACCTATTATGGTCACGCAGCTGACAAAAAAGCAAAGAGGAAATAAGTCATGGGTAAGGTATCAAATCCGCGCCGTGTGGCTGATAATGAAGCTATGGCGAAAACACGCATGTTGCGCGTTTCTCCTCAGAAGCTTAACCTCGTTGCACAGTTGATCCGCGGTAAGAAAGTAGACAAAGCGCTTACTGATCTTACATTCTCTAACAAGCGTATTGCTGCTGATGTCAAAAAATGCCTTCAGTCTGCAATTGCAAACGCTGAGAACAACCACAATCTTGATGTGGATGAGCTTATCGTTGCAGAAGCTTGGGTCGGTAAAAATCTTACAATGAAACGTGGGCGTCCTCGTGCGCGTGGTCGTTTCGGTAAGATCATGAAGCCATTTGCTGAAATCACCATTAAGGTGCGTCAAGTTGAGGAGCAAAACTAATGGGTCATAAGGTAAACCCGATTGGCATGCGCCTCCAGGTCAACCGCACCTGGGATAGCCGCTGGTACGCCGACACGAAAGATTACGGTGATCTTCTTCTTGAAGATATCAAAATCCGTGAGTTCATTCATGAAGAATGCAAACAAGCTGGTATCGCACGCGTTATTATCGAGCGTCCACACAAGAAATGCCGTGTGACAATCCACACAGCACGCCCTGGTGTGATCATCGGTAAAAAAGGTGCTGATATTGAGGGCCTTCGCAAGAAAGTGGCAGCGATCACTGACAGCGAATTGCACCTAAATATCGTTGAAGTACGTAAGCCTGAGCTAGACGCTGCCCTCGTTTCTGAGAGCATCGCACAGCAGCTTGAGCGCCGTGTTTCTTTCCGCCGTGCTATGAAGCGCGCCGTACAAAACGCAATGCGCATGGGTGCTCTTGGTATCCGTGTTAATGTTGCGGGTCGTCTTGGCGGTGCTGAAATTGCGCGTACTGAATGGTACCGTGAAGGCCGTGTGCCGCTTCACACTTTACGTGCAGATATCGATTATTCGCACGCTGAAGCAATGACACCTTATGGTATCATTGGTATCAAAACCTGGATCTTCAAAGGTGAAATCATGGAGCACGATCCGTCTGCTCACGATCGTCGCGCTGAAGAAGCACAAGCCGGTCCGGCACCTCGCGGTGACCGCGGCGGCCGTCGCTAAGGAGGGTATGATCAATGCTTCAACCAAAGCGTACTAAATTCCGCAAAATGCACAAAGGCCGTATCCACGGTCAAGCAAAAGGCGGTTCGGATCTTAACTTCGGTACATATGGCCTTAAAGCTCTTCAGCCTGAGCGCGTAACTGCGCGTCAGATCGAAGCTGCTCGTCGTGCAATGACACGTCATATGAAACGTCAAGGTCGTGTATGGATTCGCATCTTCCCTGATGTACCTGTAACAGCAAAGCCTGTTGAGGTTCGTATGGGTAAAGGTAAAGGTTCTGTAGATCGTTGGGTCTGCAAAGTGAAACCTGGCCGTGTGATGTTCGAGATCGATGGTGTAAACGATGAAATCGCCCGCGAAGCTCTTCGCCTCGCAGCGATGAAATTGCCACTTAAGTCTCGTATCGTTGTTCGTGAAGACTGGTAAGATCAAGCATCATTTTTGATGACTGAATAGAAAAGCCCCCGCATTTGCGGGGGCTTTTTATTTGTTTTGCTGATGAAACAAGTCGCTTGGAAGATAATGTTATTTCGTGTCTGGTTTCATTATCTATCCCAGATTGAGGAGCGCAAAAATATTCGTGAATTACTCTATTGGAGTGGCAATTCAGGGAGTGGGATATTAATCCTGGGCATAACGTCAACAGGGAGTGTTTTACCTGTTAGTAACACCTCAATAGGGCCTTTTTTTGTATTAAGAATAATAGAGTCATTCGTCGTTTCGCCAAAGTACGTAATTTTTTGAGCTACAAATTTTCTACATTTAAATGGTGCTTTGTCTTTTACAAAGAATGTTTCATAATATGCTGTTTTACCATTTATCCCTGCAAAATCACTTTCGATAGAATGAACAATACCGGATTGAAAGAAGAATACCCCATCACGTCCCCCGAATACCACATCGTCAGTATTTTTAGGGACGGAAGGGCCACAGGATGATTTTAGTTGCCTGTATTCTTTATTGGTGGGTTTGAAGTTAATTGGCCAATAAAAATGTGCGTTAAGGGAGTTGGTTAAAAGTAGCATCCCTCCTATAGTATAAAGCATTTTATTGAAGGTATGTTTAGTCATTTTATCGTTTTCCTCTTGTGGAATATTTGCTTAATATCGTCTTTGTATAGCCATTATCTAATAAGCCGTAGGGGCCTTGCCACCACAAGTTCCACCGTATTACCATCAGGATCTTCTGTAAATAAGCCCCGCCAACCTGCCCATGCAAACTTTTCAAAGTGGCAAGCATAACCTTGTGATTCAAGATATCATTTCGCGGCGTCTTGAGCTTTATATGCAACTGTTAAGGCGATGTGGTGGAGGGATGAGGAAGTGCCGCTATTTGTTTGGTGTTTATGTTCATCAGTGAATAAAGCTAAAATACTGGTATGACCGCCATAGCTTTCACCAAGTTGATAAAATTGGATATTTGCCGCGGGCATTTTGCCGCCGATGCTTTCATTGAGCGGGGTAAGTTTCAGAACCTCGCCATAAAAGGTGCGCATTGCATCATAGTCTTTACAACGAATGGCAATTTCACCGAGGGCTCGGATCTTAAATTTATGCATGGTAACACCCCAATGGGCATCGAATAGTCTATGCCATCAACCGTGTAACGATGTGGTTATAAAGTCAATTATGACGCTCGTTTTAAGGCCAACACAGCATTCAAGCCACCGAAAGCAAATGCATTGGAGAGCACGATGTCCACATTCGCATCGCGCGCTTCATTTGGGACGACATCAAGAGCGCAGGCTGGGTCTGGCTCTTCATAGTTGATCGTGGGTGCAATGATCCCGTCTTTGAGTGCCATGATGCAGGCAAGTAGCTCAACTGCACCTGTGCCGCCAATAAGATGCCCGTGCATCGATTTCGTGGATGAAATCATGATGTTATCGGCATGGGCGCCAAGCGCATCGGCAACAGCTGCGCATTCTGTCTTATCATTAGCCGCTGTTCCTGTGCCATGCGCATTGATGTAGCCAACTTGCTCTGGATTGATTTGCGCGTCTTGCAAAGCACCAGTTATGGCGCGTGCAGCGCCTTGTTTTGATGGCATCACGATATCAGAGGCATCTGATGTCATCGCAGAGCCGATGACTTCTGCTAATATTTCAGCGCCACGCTTTTTGGCGTGTTCATATTCTTCAAATACATAGACAGCTGCGCCTTCACCTTGCACCATGCCAGAACGCGTAAGAGAGAAGGGGCGGCAGGTGTCTTTCGACATAACGCGCAAACCTTCCCACGCTTTGACGCCGCCGAAGCACAGCATGGATTCCGAACCGCCAGTGAGCATTGCCGTTGCCATACCTGAGCGCACCATATTATAGGCTTGCCCCATTGCATGGTTGGAGCTTGCGCAGGCGGTGGCGACTGTAAAAGAAGGGCCTTTGAGGTTGTATTCCATGGAGACATGCGAGCAGGCTGCATTATTCATGAGCTTTGGGACGACAAAAGGATGAACGCGGTTTTTGCCTTCTTCATAAACAGTGCGGTAATTGTCGTCTTGCGTTGTCAGCCCACCGCCGGAAGTGCCGAGGATAACGCCAGATTTGGTTGCGAGTTCGCCTGAAAAGACGATGCCAGATTGTTTGACGGCTTGTTCCGTTGCGACGAGTGCAAATTGTGTAAAGCGATCATAAAGGGCGATTTGTTGGCGATTAAAGCGACCTTCGGCATCCCAATTGTGGATTTGACCGCCGATTTTTATCGCCAATCGATCGACATCTCTAAAATCGAGCGCGCCAATGCCGCATTTGCCTTCGCGCATTGCTTCAAATGTTGCTCCAACATCTAAGCCAAGAGCATTGACAGTCCCCGCGCCCGTTATGACAACGCGCTTCATGAATTTTTCTCGCCAATCAACCCTTCAACAGCTTTGATGATGGCAGCGACAGAGGAGATATCAAAATCTGTTTGGTCGGGCTCGTTTGCATTAAAAGGCACTGAAATATCAAATGTTTCTTCAATGGCAAAAATGCTTTCTACCAAGCCGAGGCTATCAATGCCGACTTCTTCAAGCGATTGATCTAATTTAATTTCACTCGGGTCAATCATCGCTTGCTCCGCGATAATGGCGACAATCTGATCTTGAATATTTTGAGCCATGCTCTTCTCCTAATTACCCAAAGCATATTCGCAAAGATGTAATCTTATTTTATAAAATAGAAAACAAATTTTTGCATCATTCTATAGCGGCGCGACATTCTATTTGTTTTGTAATTTCGTTTTGAGTACGCGGGGCAGGCGGCGCAGTGCTTTATACATTTCAATATGGGTTTGCATTGCGACAGCTGGATATCCCATCATAGCCTTTCCTTTGGCAACATTTGATAAGACGCCACTTCCGGCGCCAATGATGACACCTTCGCCAATGACAATATTATCGGCAGCGCCTGCTTGTCCGCCCATGACTGTATAACTCCCAACAACCGTTGAGCCCGCGATGCCCACTTGACCACAGAGTAAGCAATGATCTCCGATGATGACATTGTGGCCAATGTGAACTTGATTGTCGAGTTTTGTGCCATTGCCGATTTGAGTGGGGCGGATTGTCCCTTGGTCAATCGTGACATTGGCACCGATTTCGACGTCATTGCCAATAATGACGCCGCCAAGAGAAGATATGCGCAACCATTCTTGGCCCGCCGCCTTCACATCTTCGCCTAAACTCTCGCGCGCTTCTTCAACGGCAGATTTTTCTTTCGTGACGAAGGAAAATCCATCAGCGCCGATGACGGCCCCAGGCTGAACAATAATGCGATCGCCGATCTGTGCCCGCGCACCAATGCGAGCCCCAGAATGGATGATCGCGTCATCGCCAATGATAACACCGGCCCCGATGCTCACTTGGGGGGCAATTTGGACGTTTTTACCAATCTTTACACCTGCGCCGATGACAACAAGCGGGCCGATTTTTGCATTCGAGGCAATATGCGCACTCTCATCGATGACTGCAGTTGCATGAATGCCCTCTTGCAGCCCAAGGCCTGGATCAAAGGTTTTCGCAATGCCTGACATAGCAAGGCGCGCCCGCTTGACCAAAATGACGGCTTCAAGACCGTAAGCTTTCCAATCCGCCCCTTCCCACATAACAGCAGTGCGGGCTTGTCCTTGCGCAATGTCCGGTGCAAACTTTGGGTCCATAGCCAAGGCGATATGTTCACAACGTGCATCTTTAGGTTCGCGAACACCATGAATAATGATGTCGCCTTGCCCTTCAAAGCGAGCATTTAAACGAGTGGCCAATTGCGAAATGGAAATAGTCATGAGGATCTCTATTGTTGATATTGCCTCTCTACATACGCTTTTGCGTTCCTTTTGCAAAGACCATGGCAATTAAGAATTAATTTCGACATATGCTCAATGCGTTTCAGTGGGTTACTGTCTTCAAGGATGCGTAAGGCTTTGCCAGAATTGCCAAAAACCTTGCTTTTGAAAATAATTTCTTTTTTTTGAAAAAAGCCTCTTGCAGCTCAGAAAGTCACTCGTTATACAACCCTCAATTCCGGCGTAGCTCAGTGGTAGAGCAGTTGACTGTTAATCAATTGGCCGTAGGTTCGAACCCTACCGCCGGAGCCATATTTAAGAAGCTTGATTAAGGCTTCTTATAAAGATACTCTCAAAGTTTCTAAGCCATGAAAATGCCAAGTATTGGCGTACACAGGCTTATCTCCTAATTTTATATTTGGGAGTTTATTGAAGAGCATCGGTATCGCAATTTGCATTTCGAGGCGCGCAAGAGGTGCGCCAAGGCAAAAGTGAATCCCTGCGCCGAAACTCATGTTTTGATTTGGCTTTCGAGACGTTTGGAAAATATTTGGTTCTTGGAATTTCTCTGGATCGCGATTTGCAGCGCCAAGTAAGAGGCCGATTTGATCGCCTCGCTTCAAAGGCTGCCCCAAGTAATCACCATCTTCATAGACCCAACGCGTGAACATGTGCAAAGGGGGATCATAGCGCAAGATTTCTTCTATTGTTTGATTTATGTTCTCTGGGGATAGGGCGCTCAGGGGGGCTTGGTGTTCAAGTAAGAGTTTCACACCGATTCCGATCGCATGCACTGTTGCTTCATGGCCTGCGTTCAACAAGAGGATGCAGGTGGAAATTAACTCTTCGAGGCTCAATTTCTCGCCATCTTCTTCTGCGGCTATCAGCTCTGAAATTAAATCATCTGCTGGGCTTCCTCTTCGTTTCGCTACATAATCTTTCATATAGTGTGAAAATTCTGCTGCGGCGCTTGCCGCTTTGAGTTCAATTTCTGCTGTGGGGCTGGGTGTATAAAGGGCGACCATATCATGCGACCAGCTTAGAAGCTGGGCGCTCATGGTTTCAGGGATGCCGAGCAGGCGGCAAATAACCAAAATTGGCACTTGTTGTGCATATAGGGATAAAAGATCGACGTCGCTTTGGTTTGGCAGGTTGTTGAGCAATGTTGCGCATATTGCCTCTATATCTGGGCCCAATGATTTGATGCGCCTTGATGTGAAAGCGCGAAGCACTAATGCGCGAAGTCTTTTATGGGTGTCTCCCTCAAGTTCGAGCATCGAATGATTTTCAATGTCGTAGAAGGGCTGCAGGTGATCTGGGATGGTGGGCTCAAAGCCTTGTGGCGCTTGTCGACCACAGCGTCGATCTCGCAAGAGAGCATTGACACCATTGAATGTGGAAACAACAGGCATGTTCAGCTCTTTCCAGAAGGCAATCGCGCTTGATGATCGCAATTGATCATAGAATGCATAAGGGTTTTGTACGAACTGTGGGTCTGTGGGCGATTGAGAAAAAACTTTGATCACCATCGGAGCTCCTTTGGTTGTGTCCTTGCATAGTTCATGAAAGGGAAAATCATTGCAAGGCTATATTTTTCTTGATCTTATTATGTTTGCTTGGCAAGCTTTTGTAAATTTTTTTGGTGTTTGGGAGAGAGTTATAATGGCGCAATTAGATGTAGATTTTATCCGCAATCAATTTCCTGCATTTCGTTCAAAAGAGCTGCAAGAGACAATCTTTATGGAAAATGCGGGTGGCTCATTTATGGCGGCGCAGGTTCTCGAACGCCTTAATCATTTTTATAATGATAATAAAATGCAACCCTTTTATCCAAATGCGGCTTCTTCTGCAGCTGGTGAGCAGATGAATGAGAGCTATCAAGCGCTTGCGCCATGGTTGGGCGTCTCAGCAGATGAGCTCTATTTTGGGCCTTCGACATCGCAAAACGCTTATGTTTTAGCGCAATCTGTGATCGGGTGGTTGCGCGAGGGGGATGAGATCATTGTGACCAACCAAGATCACGAAGCCAATGGCGGCGCGTGGCGCCGGTTGGCTGAGCGGGGGATCATTGTGCGCGAATGGGGCGTGAACAAAGAGGATGGTTGCTTGGATGTCGAAAAGTTAAAACCTCTCCTCAACACAAAAACAAAGCTGCTTTGCTTTCCGCATTGCTCAAATATTGTGGCGCATATTAACCCGGTTAAAGAAATTTGCGATTTAGCCAAAGAATATGGTGCTAAAACGGTTGTTGATGGCGTCTCTTTTGCCGGCCATGGTTTGCCAGATGTAAAAGCGCTTGGCGCAGATATTTATCTCTTTTCGCTATATAAAACTTATGGCCCACATCAGGGTGTTATGGTGATTTCGAAAGAGATGGCGCCTCTTTTAGCAAGCCAATCCCATTATTTTTTAGACGGTGTTAGAGAGAAAAGGCTGATGCCTTCTGGGCCAGACCACGCACAAATCGCATCCATTGCTGGTGTTGGTCAGTATTTTGAAGCGGTACATGATCATCACTTTTCAAACAATTTGAACGCAGATGAAAAAGCCGAAAATCTTCGGGGTTTATTTGCGCAAGCAGAGGAAGCGCGGATGAAGCCTTTGATGGCGTATTTGCGTGAAAAGGAAAATATCACCATTCATGGCCCGCAAAG
>CALLMA010000045.1 GCA_938008015.1 uncultured Celeribacter sp. | reverse complement strand
GATAGCCAAAAAAACTTCGTCTATATTTCAGACAGCCTCGGCATATATTTAAATTGCGATCAAAATAAAGTCATCGGCGCGAATTTAAAACAGATCGATCAATTTTGCTTGAATAAAATTACATCAGACAAACTCATCAGGGCCCTCGCACGTAGCCCAAAATCACCCGTGCAAATTGAGCTAGATATGCTCAACACCGAAAATGCAGAGCAGAAGGTAACAGTTACAGCGCATACCATTAAATCCAAAGGTGAAGCCCAATACATCCTCTATTTCACGGATGCAACCGAAGCCTATATTAACAACAAATTTCAAAAGATTGCTTTAGATGAAGGCCCTGCTCTTATCGTGGTCCAAAGTGCGAATTTTAAAATCTTAAACATTACCCCAGCATTTTGCACTCTTTTCGAAATGGCAAAAGAAGATATGATTGGCCATGATTTGGTCGAATACACAAATAAACACACTCAAAATCAGATCAAAAATTTGAGAGATCAAATGCAAGGAACGATGGTAAACTTATCAGCTCCTTATGAATACACGACCGCTTCAGGAAAAAGTCTTTGGCTGTTATCTGAGCGTCGTATCGTAAATCCTGATGCGATAGGCTCTCAACCAAAATACGTCCTCTCATATAATGATGTTTCCGAGCTTGAAGCGCAAAAAAACCTGACTGCAATTCTCTTGAACAACAGTGCGACCATCGTCTTGTCACAAGATGCATCTTGGAAAATTCAAACCGTCTCAGATGGTTGGGCGCATAAGATGGGCTATTCAAGAGAAGATACTATCGGAAAAGATTTGGTAGATTTCATGCCAGCTGACGAGGCCGTTGAAGCGCGCATTAATCGTCAAAGTTTTCTAAGCCAACCTAATAGAGCCAACTTTAGCGCGCAGCGGACGATGATCACAAAACATGGGGAAGCTTTAATTGTCGAACTGCGGAGCGTTGTCGAAAGCCATTCAGGGCATTGGGCAATCATCATTATGGTCATAGATGTCACCGACCGCGTGATGGCGCAAAGAAAACTACAAGAAATGGTAAACCATGACGAGTTAACAGGCCTTCTTTCTCGTAGAGGCCTTAGAGCCGCCATAGCTAAGCGTCCACCAGGCCAAAACTACGAGCTATATCTGCTAGATATCGATGAATTTAAATCCATAAATGACACACAAGGGCATGAAATAGGTGACGTATTACTGCAAGAAATTGGCGTCGCGCTCTTAAAAACCACGCCTCAAAATGGGTTTGTAGCACGTTTGGGCGGAGAAGAGTTCGCTATTTTAACGCCATCCAAGCGCAAAAAAGCATCAGATGCATATGCAAAATTTTTACGCCATACGATAGCCTCCCTATCTGTCCCCGCCTCCCACAGACAGCTCAACAGAACGGCCTGCGTCGGAGCGGCATTTTTGGGCCATGATGAAAGCCTTAGCACAGCTCTGACATGGGCAGATCACGCCCTAAGAGAAGCTAAAAAAATGGGCAAAAATAGCACTGTCGTCGCCGATGATGAATTTCGAAATCGCCTCACCGAAGATGGACGCCTGATTACACAAAGAGACTTGATTGCAGCCATTGAAAATGATGAAATTTGTAAATTTGCGCAACCGATCGTAAATGCAAAAACCAAAAAAATCGTTGGCTTCGAAGCTCTGATTAGGTGGATTAAACCAGACGGACAAATCATTCCCCCAAGTAAGTTTTTAGGAAAATTTCAAGCGATTGAACAATCTCCTGACTTTTTGCACATCTCTAGACAAATCAATACCAAATTCATCCGCGAGCTCGAGCAGCATCCTAATGCCTATATTTCCTTTAATGCAAAGCTTGAGCAGCTTAGTTTCAAAGGTGGTGCAAAAGCCTTAATGAACCGTTTTGGCCTGGAATTATTGACCAAAGCAGGCAGAACACTTGTCATAGAAATTCATGAAAATTCAATCGATGAGCGCAATGATCGCAAATTGGTTATGTCAGAGCTTCAAATCCTGCGGCAGTGCGGTGTCAAAATTGCATTGGACGATTTTGGTCAAGAAGCATCAAATCTTTATAGATTAACGAATTTCCCAGTGGATATTGTGAAAATTGATAGAGCATTGATCGAAAAAATCGTTGAAGAACAGAGATCACGAGAAGCGTTACGAATGATCGTAGAATTAGGAGAAAGATTGAACTTTGATTTGACAGCCGAAGGGATCGAGACGGAAGCACAAAAAGATGTCCTCTTAGATTTAGGCATCCAAATTCATCAAGGATATTTTTATGCTCGCCCAATGCCGACTGCGGATGTTAATAAATTCGAGCTCGCATAATGGCTTTGCCTTTTCCCTCATTATTTGATCCCTTGTGCTCATAAATGGCTTGTCACTCATTTTATATGCGCCTAACACTTCAGCTATGACCAAGAATAAATTCGCACATGTCCGCACCTGGGTCTTTGACCTCGATCAAACTTTATATCCTGTTGACGCAGCCCTATTCGACCAGATCGAAGTGAAAATGACTGATTGGGTCGCTCGGCACCTGAATGTAGATCCTCAAACTGCCGACAAACTGCGCTCAGACTACTGGAAAAAATACGGCACAACGCTTTCGGGCCTCATGGCAGAGCACAGCATCGATCCGCTTCCCTATTTGCA
The DNA here is from genome assembly GCA_938008015.1 of uncultured Celeribacter sp. Taxonomy (GTDB): domain Bacteria; phylum Pseudomonadota; class Alphaproteobacteria; order Rhodobacterales; family Rhodobacteraceae; genus Celeribacter. Next base: position 29,797 of record CALLMA010000045.1, on the reverse strand, counting down.
ATACGTACACGACATTGATTTTTCAGTTCTCGAAATCGATTTTGAGCTGCGTAAAGCCATCGAAAATCTGCCGGGCAGAAAAATTGTTTATACAAATGGGTCAGAGCCCTATGCGCAAGATGTATTAAAAGCGCGCGGCTTAGACGATCTATTTGATGCCGTCTATGGCATAGAGCATGCTGATTTCCATCCAAAACCAACAGCACAAGCCTATGAAAAAATCATCGCCCTTGATAAATTTGATCCCCAAAAAGCCGCGATGTTTGAGGATGATCCACGCAATTTATATGTGCCGCATTCTTTAGGCATGCGCACCATCCATATCGCGCCAGAAAATTTGCACGAAGATGCAGATCATATTGAATATAAGACAGATCATATAACCTCTTTCTTACAATCTGTTATTTAAAGACAAGACTCACACAGAGTCTTTCTCGTATTTTGGTGAAAGCAAAACGATGAAAATATGTGCTGATCAAAAATGTGTTGATGTATTTATTTCTGGTGGCGGAATTGCTGGAATGATTGCGGCGGCAGCCTTTGGTGCAAGCGGATACACGGTGTTACTCGCCGAATCAACTATTCCCGTTATCGAGGGGGATGATCTGCAAGCCGATCTGCGTTCAACAGCCTTTTTGCGCCCTGCCCGTGCTCTTTTTGAGCGTATCGGCATATGGGATAAATTAGAACCACATGCCACCCCCTTAGAGGCATTGCGGATCGTCGATACCAAAAATACCCCACCTCAGATAAGATCACAGCGCCTTTTTGAGGATAGTGAGAATGCCGCCCATCCCTTTGGCTGGAATCTTCTCAATTGGGTAACACGGCGAGAACTTTTAAATATCATCGAAAAAATGCCAAATATCGAAGCAAAATTTGGCATTGGTTTTAAAAGCATTTTCACACGCACAAGCGAAGCGCGCGTTAAATTGAATGACGGCACGCAAGTAGCCGCCAAATTAGCCATCGCCGCCGATGGCCGAAACTCTCCCCTTCGAGAAGCCCTAGGCATTTCCACGCAGAAGACTGATTATAACCAATCCTCATTGGCTTTTACGATTTCACATGAGCTCCCGCATCATAATATTTCCACTGAAATCTACCGCGATGGAGGGCCTTTCACACTTGTGCCTTTACAAGATCTAAATGGAAAACACGCTTCAGCCGTTGTTTGGATGAATAGAACGAGCGATAGTGAAGCCCTTCTTTCATTAGATGAAGATGATTTTAATTTAGAGATGAATGCGCGATCAGCAGGCATTTTAGGCCAATTAAAACTGCTGTCGCATAAAAATATATTTCCGATTATCACACAAACAGCCACTAAGCTCTCATCAGAGCGCGCCGTCGTAATAGCAGAAGCTGCGCATGTATTGCCGCCAATTGGCGCACAAGGCCTCAACACCTCCCTTGCAGATATAAATCTTCTACTCGATCTTTGCTCTGCACATAAAAATGACCCAGGCCATGAAACGATTTTAGATGAATATCAAAGGCGGCGCAGCAGAGATATTTCTGCACGTTCAAAAGCAATTGATGTGTTCAACCGTGTGACGCGCTCCCAAAATGCAATCCTTCAAGAGATGCGGCTTTTAGGACTTAAGGCCGCGCATGATATTACGCCTTTGCGTAAAAAGCTCATTCGTGCAGGATTGGGGCTTCAAAGCGAACTATAGTCTTTGACGCCGTAAAAAACTGCATGCTAAATTATCTGCAATGCCAGCCAGCTCTTGCTCCCAAAGCCGAGCTGATTTATTGAGACTAAGTAATTTGATCAAGGGATAAATGATATGTTGGATCATGTCGAGATCGTAGCACCAACGCCGAAAACGATAGCAGGTGCAAAAGAGGATTGGGAACTGGTAATTGGAATGGAAATCCATGCCCAAGTTGCCTCAAAAGCAAAGTTATTCTCTGGTGCTTCTACGCAATTTGGCAATGAGCCGAATTCAAATGTATCATTCATTGATGCGGCCATGCCGGGGATGTTGCCTGTCATCAACGAAAAATGTGTTGAACTTGCTGTGAAGACTGGCCTTGGCTTGAAAGCGGACATCAATCTCTTTTCTGCCTTTGATCGCAAAAACTACTTCTATCCTGATCTGCCGCAAGGCTACCAAATCTCACAACTTTACCATCCAATCGTTGGCGAAGGTGAAGTCATTGTGGATTTAGAGCCAGGTATCGCTCGCAAAGTGCGGATTGAGCGCATTCACCTTGAACAAGATGCGGGCAAATCGATCCATGATATGGACCCAAATGCGACGTTTGTTGATTTAAACCGTACGGGCGTTGCATTGATGGAGATTGTTTCACGTCCTGATATTCGCGGCCCTGAAGAGGCGGCGGCTTATGTCCTTAAGCTCCGCCAAATCTTGCGCTATCTCGGCACATGCGATGGCAATATGCAAAATGGCAATTTGCGCGCAGATGTAAACGTTTCTGTTTGTCGCCCTGGTCAATATGAAAAATTCCAAGCAACAGGTGATTTTTCTCATCTTGGTACACGTTGTGAAATCAAAAACATGAATTCAACGCGTTTCATCCAACAAGCGATCGATTATGAAGCACGCCGTCAAATCGCCATCATCGAAGATGGTGGGACTGTTGATCAAGAGACACGTCTTTATGATACGGTCAAAGGCGAGACACGCTCTATGCGCTCTAAAGAAGAAGCGCATGATTATCGTTATTTTCCTTGCCCAGATCTTCTGCCCTTGGAGATTGAACAAGAATGGGTTGATGAGATTGCACGCGCATTGCCTGAGCTTCCTGATGAGAAAAAAGCACGTTTCATCAATGACTTTTCTCTTTCGGAATATGATGCAGGCGTTTTGACCGCCGAAACTGAAAATGCGGATTTCTTTGAAAAAGCAGCGGCAGGCACAGATGGTAAATTAGCGGCGAATTGGGTCATCAATGAACTTTTTGGTCGCCTTAAAAAAGACGATAAAGACATTACGGATAGCCCCGTCTCTCCTGAGTTTATTGGCCAAATCGTCAAGCTTATTAAGGCGGATACGATTTCAGGCAAAATCGCAAAAGATGTGTTTGAGATTTCTTATACTTCAGGGCGCGCCCCTGAAGAAATCGTTGAAACTGAAGGCATGAAGCAAGTGACAGATACGGGTGCAATTGAAGCTGCATTAGATGAGATCATTGCTGCAAATCCGGCACAGGTTGAAAAGGCGAAAGAAAATCCAAAGCTGGCTGGCTGGTTCGTCGGCCAAGTTATGAAGGCGACGGGCGGCAAAGCCAACCCGAAAGCCGTTAACCAGTTAGTGGCACAAAAGCTAAAGAATTAAAATAAAAGCCGCTCGAAAGAGCGGCTTTTTTCTTCTTATACAGAGATCTTGGCAAGTAGCTTCTCTTTAACCGAAGGCGCGACGAACTTAGATACATCCCCTCCAAATCGGGCTATTTCTTTGACCAACTTTGACGCAATCGCTTGATGCTTTGCATCTGCCATCAAAAAAACAGTTTCCACACTATCATCAAGCGCTCTATTCATTCCAACCATCTGATATTCATATTCAAAATCCGCAACGGCTCGAAGACCACGGATCAAGATCGTAGCGTTCACATCTTTAGCGCATTGAATGAGAAGATTTTCAAATGGATGCACTTCAATCTCACAACCACTTTCTTGAGAGATCGGCCTAACAATCTCTTCAATCATAGCAACACGCTCTTCCAATAAAAACAGCGGCCCCTTAGATCGATTGATCGCGACGCCGATCACTAATTTATCGACCAGGGCACATGCACGTTTGATGATATCAATATGTCCATATGTAATAGGATCAAAAGTACCAGGATAAAGCCCAATTCGCTTCACATCACTCATAGCGACACTCCATATATTCTAAGCGCACATGGCAATATTACGGAGAAGAATTCAAGCCTTATCTTTTACTGCCAGCGCACGCTCACATCGCGATATAACGATCTTTGCGATGATTTATTGCAAGGAGTATATTAATAATCTGCGCGCCTAAGAGAGAAAAAAGCACTTTATCAAATGGCAGATATAAAAACGCCACGAGAAATAAGAAAAAATCAAAAATCAGCTGCACATTGCCCATTTTAAAGCCAGTTTTATCTTGGATATACAAGGCCAGAATACCAATTCCACCTAAGCTTGCACCGTGGCGGATCACCATAAGCAACCCATTTGAAGAAATCACACCAAAAAGGACAACACCAAGCCAAGGGTTGAGCATGCTAAATTCTATAAAATATGGGACCAGGTTTCCAAGGATAGAAACCAAAGTAACGCAAATTATTGTTTTAATTAAAAATCTTTTACCAAACTGCTTATATGCAAACCAATACATAGGCATATTTATCGCGAAGTAGATAAAGCCAAAAGACCATCCGGTCGTATAAGATAATAAAATCGCACAGCCGGCAAGCTGCCCCGTTATTAATCCAAGCGAACTCAGGATCGTCAAAGAGAATGCATTGAGAAGCGTTCCCATCACAAACGCGATACCGTCCTCAAAACAATTATGATCAAAGCTATTCTTTTTTTTCAAATTTAGCATTGCATCATCGCTCCTACCCGCAACATGATTTTCTCCCTAGTGCATATAAAACCACTGTCACTTAATAAGGTTAACAATTGATAGTAATATGCAGGATAAATTTATAGAAAATCAAATAATATCAAAATCAAACTAAAAGAGGCAAAAAAATCGTAAATACACTGCCGTAATTAACCGTACTTTCAACAGTCATTTTTCCTCGGTGACGCGTCAAAATATGTTTTACGATGGAAAGCCCGAGGCCCGTGCCGCCTTTCTCGCGAGATCTGTGAGAATCGATACGGTAAAACCGCTCTGTTAAACGGTGCAAATGTTCCGGCGCAATGCCGTCTCCCTTATCTTCAACATCGATTTGCACGATATGGCCAGCACGCCCCAAGCGCCCTTCGATCCGCCGTGCGCTCAGCTTGATTTCTTTTCCCTTTGATCCATATTTCACAGCATTTTCAATCAAATTGGTAAACACTTGAATGATTTGATCCCACTCACCTTTAATCACATAAGGCTGATCAAAGCCCTCTAAAGTGCAATGAATATCATTTTCTTTCAAAACAGGCAGCATTTGCTCCACAACAGCATGTATGACTTCACTCACATCAACTGTTGTGACGGGCTGCTTGTGATGCTCCGCTTCAAGTTTGCTGAGTGACAATAGGCCAGAAATAATTCGGTTCATCCGCTCGCATTCATTATGCATAATCGTCAGAAATCGCTTTTTCACCGCTTCATCTTTAACAGACGAGCCCATCAAAGTTTCTAAAAAGCCCATCACAGATGTCAAAGGCGTGCGCAGCTCATGGCTGACATTGGCGACGAAATCACGCTTCATCACACCAGCAGATTTTAGATCACTCATGTCTTCAAAGGAGATGCAAAAAAAATTCTGTCTTTCAATGAGAACCGGGCGAATACTCACACGGTGTATGCGGTTATTATGCGCAATATTTTCGCGATAGGTGGATGTCGTTGCTTTGCGCGTTTTGAGCGCTTTTTCAATCGAGTCGAGTAAAATGGGTTGCCTTAAAACAGCTATGTAACTCTTTCCAACAATCGATTGACCAAAGATTTCTGTTGCCTCATCATTTGCCGAGCTAATTTTTCCCAACCCATCAATATAAAGAGCCGGCAAAGGGAAAGCATTAGAAATGGCACTCAACATCGTTCTCAATTGAGTTTCATTTTGCGACATGCTTTCCCTTTCTTATTATTGGCTTTTCATTGGCTTCTAGCGCAAAAGCTTCATCAAAGCCTTTGACGGATATCCATCTGGCGTCACGCCTTCAGAGTTTTGAAATTCTCGAATGGCATTGATTGTATTTGGGCCAATGATACCATCGACTTTATCATCTAAAAAACCAGCCTTTTTCAAAAGACGTTGCATTTTTTTCTTCTCTGAGAAAGATAATGGCTCATACCCACGCGGCCAAGAAGCTTGAATTTCAGGACCTCCGCGCAGACGATCTCCCAAATGCCCCACACCAATCACATAGGCATCCGCTTTATTATAGCGCTCAATCACCGCAAAGTTTTCAAAGATCATGAAGGCCGCGCCATTTGCACCAGCTGGCAACAAAATGGAAGCTTTGCCATAATTAGGGACTGTCTTGCCAGTTACATCCAAAACGCCTCTTTTGGCCCAATCAGAAGGTGAAAGAGTGAGATCGCGCCTTGCCGAGCTAAAGTTAAAACCCTGAGGCAAACGCACCTCAACGCCCCAAGGCTGCCCTTTATTCCAGCCATGGCGTTTAAGGTAGGCCGCCGTAGAAGCGAGCGCATCTGTAGGATCATCAGACCAAATATTGCGTTTTCCATCGCCATCACCATCCACGGCAAAAGCAAGAAAAGATGTTGGGATAAATTGTGTGTGCCCCATGGCCCCAGCCCAACTGCCTTTCATCTTCGAAACAGAAATATCGCCTGCTTGCAAAATCTGAAGAGCGGCAATCAGCTGCGCTTCAAAAAAGCGGCCCCGCCGCCCATCATAAGCCAAAGTCGCGAGGGCATTGATAACCGGTATATTACCGCGCGTATGCCCATAGGCACTTTCCAAGCCCCAAATCGCCGCAATAATATGCTTATCAACTCCGTATTTCTTTTCTAACCTCTCCAATGTTCGCCGATGCTCTCTTATCGCCTTTTGGCCATTTCGAACACGTGTCGGAGAAGCTGCGCTATCAAGATAGTCCCAAATTTGGCGAGTAAATTCGCTTTGGTTCCGATCTTTTGAAATCACCGAATGATCATATTCCACCTTAGAAAAGGCTTCATTTAAAACTGTAGCTGAAATTCCCGCATTTTGGGCGCGTTTTTTAAAGCCAGAAACCCAGCGCAAAAAGGCCTGATTATTGTGGGAGGAGGCTAGATGAAGATCCATATCACTTCCTAGAGTAACAAAAGCTGAGTTATGGTAAGAATTATTCTTCAAGCCAGCATCAGCGGCCAAAGGATTTGCAAATGTTTGTAACAGCATACAACATCCAATTGAAACCGTCATACATATTTTTTTCTTCATAAAATGCCTGTCATTTTCTATGATAAATAGCAAAAACTGCTCTAAATTTTACTCTAGCACCAGGGCTGATGCCTTTTTAATATTACGGTTGTGAATGTATTCGCAGAAAAATTATGTTCAAGCTTATTCGACACGCTTAGGTGTCTTTCCTTATGACAGGACCATCTTTAAAAAAAGAAACACCCATTAATCTCTTCGGTATCAGCCCCTATCCGCCGTTTAAATCGCGCCAAATCCGGTGCTTTTGCATCATTGTAAGAGCCAAGATCTAACATTTGCGCGCCTTTATCTTGATAATGCAAGCAAGCGCGCCACAATATAAGATTTCCTGCATTCATCGCGCGCGCTTGCGGGCCGTATTTCGCAAATAAATATGTCACCGAATTACCGTGATGAAAAAAGAGAGCCTGCGCATCAAGGCATGAAAAAAGCCTTAAGCTTTGTGGTGCAACTTTCAAAACTGCCAAAGCATATTCCGGCGGCAATGCTTTATAACCCCGCTCTTTTTGCATGTCTTTTTCACTCAGCAAAAGGCATCTCATGTTTTGCGCCGTCGCTTTTTGATACGAAACCTGCAAATGGCTTTTCTCAGCTTTGCACAAAGCATTGCGCCATTTTCCATGCAATGCTTGGCGAAGATGATCTCGGTTTTGCTTTAAGTTCACGGACGCAAAATGTTGAGACGGGAAAATAGCAAAGCGTTGTTTTGGCATTCGAGTGGTCAAAAGCCGCACTCCCGGAGGCAGTGAAACCTTGATTTCATTGCGCAGTTTGGCAAAATCATGCTCTTCACTTAGGTGAATGCGATTCATCAATTGAAATCGAATCCCAAAGAGACGGCGTTCAACGGCTTGAAATAAGCCGACCAACTTATCCTCATGGATAATCACATTGCGGTAGATTTTGCGCCCTAGCAATTGGGCAATATCGCCATAGACCCAGCGCAGCTGCAAAGGCGCGCATAGCTCATCTGCATAGCGCTCCCAAGTATCTGCAGAGCTGATTGTCTGAGTGAACATATACTCTTACTTACTGAAAATTATAAAACAATTAGATTTGAGATAAATCATCTTCAAAGATGTAAAAAGAAATCGTACAATATAAATCGTTTAGATCAAGTTAAAGAACAGTAAATGATACACCCATATTATTCCCAACAACGCCTCACCGCCGACAGGCGCAAAGGGGCATGGCGTTTGATTCTCGCTATGATTGCAGGGCTGTGTTCTTTGGTTTTGATCGCGCCAATTGCGGTATGGCTGATTTCGCGAACCACAGCTGACCTAAACCTCAATTCCATCTCAGACACACAAATAGGGACAACGCCACACGAAGCCTTTTTGCTTTTTAGCAGTTTCGGCATTTTTCTAATCGCGACAGTTCTTTTGGCCAAAAAATTACACCACAGAACCATTTCAGATCTTACTGGGCCCTCTTATCTTTTCCGCAAAACATTCTTGCGCTGCCTTTTATTTCTCTTTGCTTTTATCGGCCTCACCGCTTTAATCCCAATTCAAGATGCACAATCAGCGCCAATAAGGCAGCTCAGCTTATCTTTGTGGATTTCTTGGCTTCCCTTCGCTCTCATTGCGATTGCAGTGCAAGTATTGGCAGAAGAAATATTCTTTCGAGGCTATTTGCAAAGTCAATTTGCGGCCAGTTTTGATTCTTTAAAAATCGGGGTATTTTTATCCGCGTTATTTTTCTCGCTGTTGCACTATGAAAATGCGCAAGGGCTTCTGCCAAGTCTTATTTATACAATTTGGGCCTTTTTATTTAGCCTCGCCGCCGCAGATTTAACGATCCGAACAGGCAGCTTAGGCCCCGCTTTTGCTTTTCATCTCATCAATAATTGTTTCGTGGTTCTCATTGCGCCCACTGCAGGCGTTTTATCAGGGTTTGGCCTATATGTGCGACATGATGACTTCTCAGAACTCTTCCGCGCCCCCCAATTTATAGCCTATCAATTCCTTTTTTTACTGGCAATGTGGCTTGTTGCGCGATTTGCGACAAAGGGTTGATTGCAATTCTGCTCCAAGGGCTTTATCTGAGGGGTAGAAAAGTTACGTTTAAAGGCGCAAATAATGAACTGGATTACCAATTACGTCCGTCCAACAATCAATTCATTGTTCTCTCGCAAGGAGACACCTGATAACTTATGGACGAAATGCCCAGAATGCGGCACGATGTTGTTTCATCGTGAACTCAAAAATAATCAAAATGTTTGTGTAAGCTGTGATCACCACATGCATATTACACCACGTGATCGTTTTACGGCGCTTTTTGATGGCGGCATCTTCACAGAAGTCTCTGTGCCAGCTCCAATCGAAGATCCTCTAAAATTCAAGGATCAGAAGAGATATCCTGATCGCATGAAAGCGGCTCAAAAAAGCACAGGCGAAAAAGAAGCTGTGCTTGTTGCCGAAGGCGAAATCGGGCGCACGCCTATTGTTGCCGCTGCGCAAGATTTCTCATTCATGGCTGGCTCAATGGGCATGTATCTTGGCAATGCTTTTATCGCAGGCGTAGAACGCGCGATTGAGCTTAAGCGCCCCTTTATTATGTTCTCAGCCGCCGGCGGCGCGCGCATGCAAGAAGGGATTCTCTCTTTGATGCAAATGCCACGCACGACAGTTGCTATTGAAATGCTTAAAGAAGCTGGTTTGCCTTATATTGTTGTCCTAACACACCCAACAACAGGCGGCGTTACAGCCTCTTATGCGATGCTTGGCGATGTGCAAATCGCAGAGCCAAACGCATTGATTTGCTTTGCTGGCCCACGCGTGATTGAGCAAACAATCCGTGAAAAGCTCCCTGAAGGATTTCAACGCGCTGAATATCTTCTCGATCACGGTATGCTTGACCGCGTTACGCATAGAACGTCGCTCAAAGGCGAGCTTACAACGATCCTCAGAATGCTAGGCAATCAACCAGCCGCCGTTGCTGGCGAACTGCCTGCCCCTGCCAAGGTTGAGGAAGCGAGTGAAGAAGAAGCAACAACAGCAACTGCCGTTGAAACAACTTCAGAAGCTGAAAGCGAAAATACGCCTCAAGAAGAGCAGCAAGCATGACAAAAAACGCATCAGACATCATTCTTAACAGATTGATGTCTTTGCATCCCAAACATATTGATTTGGTTCTCACTCGGGTTTGGCGACTATTAGATTTACTTGGCAACCCCGAGCTCTCTCTTCCACCTGTCATTCATATTGCCGGCACGAATGGAAAAGGCTCCACGCAAGCCATGATTCGTGCAGGCTTAGAAGGCGATGGATGCAAAGTCCACGCATATACCTCCCCCCATCTAGCGAGATTTCACGAGCGTATTCGCCTCGCAGGTGAGCTCATTTCTGAATCGCAGCTTTCTCTCTTTCTCGAGGAATGTGAAACGGCCAACCTCGGGGCGCCAATCACATATTTTGAAATCACGACATGCGCCGCCCTTTTAGCAATGTCGCGCACCGCAGCAGATTATACGCTGCTCGAAGTCGGCCTGGGAGGCCGCTTGGATGCGACGAATGTCATCGCTAAGCCTGAGCTCACGATTATCACCCCCGTCTCCATAGATCATACGCAGTTTTTAGGCGCCACAATCGAAAAAATTGCCGCTGAAAAAGCAGGGATAATAAAACGCGGCGTGCCTGTTATTATAGGTCGCCAATGTGAGGCCGCGCTTGATGTTATTGAGGATATTGCATCGCAAAAAGGCGCTCCAATATTAGCGCATAATCAGCATTGGCGCGTTTGGGAAGAACGTGGGCGCCTTATTTATGAAGATGAATATGGGCTCAGAGACCTTCCCCTTCCTAATCTCATCGGCGCTCACCAAATTGAAAATGCTGGAATGGCCCTTGCTGCATTGAGATATTTAGAAAAAACGGACAAGGCTTTAGAAGCTTCTGTTACCTGCGCAACTTGGCCAGCACGCCTGCAAAAGCTTAAAAGCGGCCCCTTAGTCGCACAAGCTGGCGATGCAGAACTATGGCTTGATGGCGGGCATAATCCTGCCGCAGGGAAAGCTTTAATTGAAGCGCTCTCTCGCCTCCCCCGCAGGCCGACCTATGCGATCTGCGGCATGCTCAACACCAAAGATATCGGCGGATATCTTAAATACATTGGTGAAAGCGTCGAAGGCCTTTATGGTGTTTCTATCCCCGATGAAACGGCAAGTTTAACGGGCGCTGAAACAGTTGAGGCAGCAAGAGAACAATCCATTGAGGCGATTGAAGCGCTCACCGTAGAAGAGGCGATCAGCGCGATCACAAAGCAAAGCCCCAATGCACGCATTTTAATCTGCGGATCACTCTATCTTGCAGGCTATATTTTGCGCCAGAATGGCTAAGGTTATCCCTGCCCTCTGAGGCTAACCTTCTACGCCCCAATTCTCATCTTGCATTTCACGCAAACGCGATGCCGTTCTTTCAAATTCAAACACGCCAGCCCCCTCAACATATAGTTTCTCAGGCTCATCAACCGCGGACACAATCAGATTCACCTTCGCCTCATAGAGCGCATCCACCAGCGTTACAAACCGTTTCACTTCGTTAAAGTTATTGCGAGATAACAGAGGGATATTTTCTAGAATCAAAATTTTTACTGATTTTGCAATTTCCAAATAATCCGCAGGGCCATACATTTGCGCGCATAAATCCCAAAAGCTCGCCCTTGCAACGCCATTATGAAATTTAGGAAGTTGCAACTCGCGCCCCTTCACTTTTAACATCAACGGCTGCGCATCTTTATGGCCGAGATCATGCCATATATCCTCAATGCATTGCATAGATTTTTCATTCAATGGATGAAAATAAACAGGGCTTCCCGCCAATCGCCCTTGTCGATAATCCGTCGGCGAATGGATATGATGGACGTGAAGCTTTTCTTCTATCAAGTCAATAAAGGGCAAAAACAACTGCCGATTTAACCCGTTTTTATATAAATCCTTAGGCACTCGGTTCGAGGTGGTAATAATACTTACGCCCCGTTCAAACAAAGCCTCAAAAAGACGGCCAACGATCATCGCATCCGCAATATCCGTAATCTGCATTTCATCAAAACAAAGCAGTTTTATATCTTTAGAAATTTTATCGATCACAGGCTGTAAAGAATCTTGCACATGCTGCTGCTTCGCTTGGTGTATGCCGTCTTGCACCTCTTGCATGAAAGCATGAAAATGCACGCGGCGCGCAGGCACTGGCGAATGCTCATAAAAGAGATCCATGAGCATTGATTTGCCACGCCCAACCCCACCCCAAAGATATAACCCCTTAACAAAGCTATTTTTCTTCTTAGAAAAAAGATTAAAAATACTCTTTTCAGGGCTTTGAGACAGTTCTAAATCCTGCTGCATCTTTTCAAGTAAAGGCACGACGGCGCTTTGCGCTTCATCTGCTTTTAAGACGCCCTGCTGGATCAAGTTTTTATATATGGTTTGAAGATTTTGCATAAAGCTTCTATATATCTGAAAATTAAATAATTAAAGAAGCCTTTGTTTAGTTTTATGGCTCTCTTATGATCTTAGTAAACCTATTTTTAAACTCAACCGCTGGAAAATATTGATGCACAGTGACGAATTGAAAGAATATGCCAAAAGCCAAACTCCAGAAATTGCAACAACAGTACATGACAACTGGCATCGTCATGACATTACGCAACCTCTTTCTGGCGGCGATAACATTGGCATTGAACTCGGTGTGGCTGCGGGGGGCTTTGCACGAAGGCTCTTAGACAGCAATAAATTCAGTCACCTCTATGGCGTGGATATTTATGGCGATCTACATAATACATTTGAATATAAAAAAGCATTGAAAACAATCGGATTGCAAGAAACCCGCCATAGTCTACTGCGTATGGATTTTGATAATGCTTTAGAGATGTTCGACGATGAGACCTTTGATTTTATTTATATCGATGGGTATGCGCATACTGGTGAAGAAGGTGGAAAAACGCTGATAGATTGGCTTCCAAAACTCAAAATGGGCGGCATGATGGCTGGAGATGATTATGACGATCATTGGCCGCTTGTGAAATGGGCTGTAAATGATCTTGCAAAACAACTCGATGTATCACTGAACATAACAGGGCAAACTGAAAACAAAAATTACTCGCGTTTTCCAAGCTGGTATTTTATCCGCCCTTCAGCTCATGCAACGCCTGAAATAAACGATGAACTACATCTTTTGGGTTTAGCTGAGAAGCTACGCATTGCTGAGAAAAGGTCTAATAAGAAATAAAATGGCGCGGTTGACGGGACTCGAACCCGCGACCCTCGGCGTGACAGGCCGATACTCTAACCAACTGAGCTACAACCGCGCATTTTGAAGCACTTGCCTCTATGTGATAGCGATGGCGCGGTTGACGGGACTCGAACCCGCGACCCTCGGCGTGACAGGCCGATACTCTAACCAACTGAGCTACAACCGCTCGCTATCAATTCAGATCATATCTGAACGTGAGGTGGTTTCTATTGTGAGTGCGCACTGGCGTCAAGCGCGAAAATTTAATTTTTTGAGGATTATGGAAAAACTTTTGAAAATATTGTCATTTTCCGTCTCTATGGCGAGCATATTCTCATTTTTTCTTATTCTTTTCAAAGGATGTGATTATTTTTCGTAACAAAATATAAAGATCATAATGCGCCGCCCTATCCGGCGATACATTTTTGCAAGATGCACAGCTTGCAAAGGGATGCAAAAGCGCAGTCACAGCAAAAACAAAATCAACAAAACGCACATCCCACCGCGTGCAGACACAAACATCAGCACGGTTGCACCACAGATTGTACCACGGTTAAAAAATGTGGCAACAAAATGATACCAGATGAAAGATATAAATATGTGACTTATAGGAGAAAACCATTTTGAAATTTCTAACTATTTTGTGAAATTCCAAAATGGCGGAGGCTCAGGGATTCGAACCCTGGGGACGCTTCCACGCCCGTCGGTTTTCAAGACCGGTGCATTCGACCACTCTGCCAAACCTCCGCATTTGGTGAGTGATGACATATAGCTATGAATTTGATTCTTAAAGAGCAAAAAGCACTTTTTTTGAAAAAAAATTACTTACATGCCAATATCGCGCTTCTAGGGGTTTTCGAGCCCTGTTGTCGGCGGTAAAGTTTCGCCTAATACGTATAAATGATATCCAGCCGATTTATTAAACCAAAATATCTGCTAAAAGTAAGAAACTCTTAGCCTCAAGGAAAGCCGATGGCATTGAAAAGCAATAGATTCTTAAAGCATCAAGCCAAAGGTTTGTTTGCTTTTCTCATTATCCTCATCACCGTCTCTTTTGCCCACCCCATTTTCGCATTTGAAACACGTGCGAAAGCGGCTTGGGTTTATGATGTTGGAACACAGACAATCTTATTAGAGAAAAACGCAAGTCAATCTCTGCCCCCCGCCTCCATGTCCAAACTCATGACTTTAAATATGCTCTTCGAAGCACTTCGAGATCGTCGCATAAGCTTAGACACGCGCTTTTCAGTCTCAACGAAGGCGAAGAACATGGGCGGCTCGACAATGTTCTTGGATGAAACAGACCGCCCTACTGTCGAAGAGCTCATTCGAGGCATTATTGTGCTTTCTGGCAATGATGCTTGTGTTGCGGTGGCTGAAGGACTTGCAGGGACAGAAGAAAACTTTGCGCGCCAAATGACAGAGCGCGCAAAAGCGCTCGGCATGAATAATTCGACATTTGGCAATGCTTCAGGCTGGCCCCATCCGAATCAAAGAATGTCCATGGAAGACTTGGGGCTTTTAGCGCTTCGGCTGATTAATGAATTTCCAGAGTACTATGGCTATTTCCAAGAACGCGAATTTCCTTTCGACAACAGAGCCCCGCAAAATCGCTTCAATAGAAATCCTCTCTTAAAACTCGGCATTGGCGCAGATGGGCTGAAAACAGGGCACACATCCGAAGCGGGATATGGGCTTGTTGGATCAGCAAAACAAGGCGATCGCCGGATTGTATTTGTTATAACTGGTCTTACATCTGAAAAAGAACGCGCAGAAGAAGCAGAACGTGTTACAAATTGGGCTTTTCGACAGTTCTCACAAAAATCAGGCGCTAAAATCGGCCAGGAATTTGGCACAGCTCCGATCTGGATGGGCGAATCAAGTGATGTCACGCTGGTGAGTCCGATTCACGCCAATTTCCTCGTATCAGGCGAACAAAACGGCCCCGTCGAAGCAAATATCATCATGAAAGCGCCTTTTGAGGCGCCGATCGCAAAGGGTGATCAGCTTGCTGAGCTGGTCATAACGGCGACAGGGCTTCCGACAAAGAAAATCCCGCTCGTTGCGGGAAGTGACGTTGCGCGCGGGGGCATAAGCGCGCGGATGAAATCGGCATATACGGTTTTATTTGAAAAGATCACCAATCAGCCGACCCCGGAATAAGGCAAATCAATGTTTATAAGTTTTGAGGGCATTGATGGCTCAGGCAAATCGACGCAAGCACGCCTTTTATGCGAAAATCTTCGCAAAGAAGGCCATAGCGTTATTCATACGCGCGAGCCTGGAGGATCAAAAGGGGCCGAAGAGATTCGTTCTCTTGTGTTGGAAGGCGACCCTGATCGCTGGTCTGCGGAAACAGAATTGCTGCTGTTTACGGCCGCGCGCCGCGACCATTTAGAGAAGACAATATTACCCGCCCTCAAAGAAGGTCAGATTGTCATTTGCGATCGTTTTGCCGATAGCACGCGCGTCTTTCAAGGGCTCACACGCGGAGACTTACGCGACAAAGTGGATCGGCTACATAATGAAATGATCAATATAGAACCGGATCTGACGCTTCTATTTGATATGGATCCCAGCGTTAGCCTTGCGAGAGCGAAGTCGCGGCACACATCCGAAGAGCGATTTGAAGACTTTGGAATAGAGTTTCAACAGGCATGCCGGGCAGCTTTTCTGGCCTTGGCAAAAAAGTTTGAACGCTTTGAGATCATTCAAGCCGACCGTGATATTGATATTGTCTCTCGTGAGGTTCAGCATAAAGTGCTTTCGCGTCTTGAGAATAGAGTCACAGTATGAAAAATAACTTAGGGCAAATGGATGCGCTCCCAGAATCAGATTGCGCCAAAGGCGCTGTGCATCCGCGCTTAGCAAGTGAGCTCATCTCACATTCTCATGCCCAAGACTTATTTTTAGATGCATATCATTCGCAACGGCTACACCATGCTTGGCTCATTCATGGCCCAAAAGGCATTGGCAAGGCTACATTAGCTTGGAAAATTGCAAAGTTTTTGCTCCATAAGCCTATTCTTCCAAACGGCAACACCGCCCATTTTGAAGCAGATCAAAAAATCGCCACGACGCTTGATATAGATCCGCACTCTCCTCTATCTCGGCGCGTCGCACAGCTTTCAGAGCCTCGATTATGCCTCATCAGGCGCACATGGGATCAGAAAAAGAACAAATTCAGCGCCGGCATTTCCGTTGAAGAGATCCGAAAGCTCAACAGCTTTTTCCAAATGTCCGCCCCTGAGGGAGGCCGCCGCGTCGTGATCATTGATGCCGCCGATGATATGACGATGTCAGCGGCAAATGCTCTTTTAAAAACTTTAGAAGAACCGCCCAAACACGCCGTTATTTTACTCATCAGCCACCAGCCCGCGCGTTTACTCCCAACAATACGCTCACGCTGCCGCACGCTAAAGCTCCAGCCCTTAAATGCACAGGAGCTAGAAAAAGCTTTGGAGGCCAATACGACAGTTGAAGGGAGCCCTGCGCTATACGAGCTCTCAAAAGGCTCAATTGGCGACAGTCTTCGTTATGCAAACTCAGATGCGGTTGATATTTACACGCAAATCGCAGGCGTGATGAATGCTGATCGGAAATTAAATCGCCCCGCCGCACTCAAAATCGCTGAAAGTTGTGCAGGTGCCGCACAGCAAGAACACTTGGGCATCGTGATAGAATTAATATTATTATTCATCTCAAGATTAGCCCAAACAGGAATTGGGCGCGCGCCCACAACCCCCATTAGCAGCAGTGAATTAGATCTACTTTTCGCCCTCTCACCGCATCAATATGCAGCCCAAGATTGGGCACAGCTGGCCCAGATGATTAGTGAAAAATCCGAGCATGCGCGCGCCGTCAATCTTGATCCTTCCGCGCTCATTTTGGATATTTTCTTAATGATCGAAAAAGCTGCTCAGAAAATGAGACTATACGACTAACACGGCCTTACTTAGCGTTTGCTGAAGCTTTTTGCACCCATGTCCCTTCAGATTGCGCCCAATATTGCGCATGTATTCCTGCGGAAGAGATATTTTTCCACTGCTGGCGTGCGAGCGAAACGGCATCTGGATCATGACCATCAAATAAAATGCATACGCGCTTATAGTGAGGAATCTCCTCTAACGCGATTTCAACCCCTTCGATCCCCATAAGGCATTCGGCCTTATTTTCCGAGCCCGAAGCGGATGGCTTATCCGTGAGCAATATAGGTTGGTCTGCGTCAAATTTTCCGCCAGAAATTGCATGTGGCAAAAAATCATCTTTTTGCCACAATGCGTCATCAAGCTGCTTTAAAGTGGAACTCAACCGCCCTCTCACTTCAACACGCCAACCCGCAGAAAGGGCCTTTGGCGCAAGCAAACCAATCGTTTGCGCCAAGGAGCTATATGTAAGATGATAAAAGTAGGCTGAGGCCATCGATTACTCTTGAGGCTGTTCGTCTTGAGCAGCTTCCGCTGCCTCAGAAGCTTTTTGTATCTGCTGATCAACAAAAGTATTCAAGGCGAGCACACCCCATCCTGTTGCACCTTTTGGCGCGAGTGTTGTTGGCGAAGATGTTTGTGCTGTTCCTGCAATATCAAGGTGGATCCAAGGCATATCTTGCTTGATGAAACGCTGCAAAAACTGTGCTGCTGTGATCGAGCCCGCAACACGCGGGCCGACATTTTTCATGTCAGCTTTATCGGATTTAAGCAGCTCATCATATGCATCACCGAGAGGCAAGCGCCATACGCCCTCCCCTTCAGATTGCGCCGCTTTGATGAAGCTCGAACAAAAATCATCATTATTTGAAAAGGCGCCAGTATGTTCATGACCAAGGGCAATTAAAATAGCACCCGTCAAAGTGGCAAGATCAATAATGCCAGATGGGTTATATTCTTCTTGCGCATACCAAAGAACATCTGCGAGCACCAAGCGCCCTTCCGCATCCGTGTTGATAATTTCGACTGTATCACCCTTCATAGACTTAACAATATCGCCAGGGCGCGTTGCTTTGCCATCAGGCATATTTTCGACCAACCCAACGAGGCCTACAATATTTGCCTGCACCTTCCGAAGCGCCAAGGATTTCATCACACCAGACACAACGCCAGCGCCGCCCATATCCATGGTCATATCTTCCATGCCTGCGGCTGGCTTCAACGAAATTCCACCAGTATCGAAAACAACGCCTTTACCAACGAGAGCGAGCGGAGCATCGCCCTCTTTGCCGCCATTCCACTTCATAACCACAACTTTTGAAGGGCTTTCAGATCCTTGACCGACCGCAAGCAAAGTGCGCATGCCAAGTTCTTCGAGTTTATCTTCTTCAAGCACTTCAACTTCTAAGCCAAGGCTCTCTAAATCTTTTAGGCGATTGGCAAATTCAGTTGTCGTCAAAACATTCGCAGGCTCTGAAACCAAATCACGTGTAAAAAACACACCTTCTAAAAGGGCATTCACATTATCCAACGCATGCTCTTTTTCTTCAGCAACATAAGCGATAATTTCGCCAACCTCTTCGCGTTTTTTGGAAAGATGGTCTTCAAATTTATACGCTTTTAATTGAGCGCCTAAAATGACCTCTTCGAAACGCTTTAAAGAGCCTGGGAAAAAATGTGTTTTGTCTTCCCGTATGTGGCCACCAATGGAAGCGCCTGCCTTGCGTGCCAATTCCGCTGAAGCTTGATTGCCCAATTTCATGACAAACAGGTTTTCAACCGCGAGCCCTGCTGGAAAAGAGAATGATTTCGCATCGCCTTCTTTCAATTCAGTGAATTTGTCACTTTCGAGAAAACGCGCCAAGCCGCCTTTCATAAGTTTATTTACTCTGCGTGCTGCAGGGGAAAGCTTTCCATCTGGATTAACAACAACAGCAATACAGCCTTCCAATGTATCAATGCTATCAATATCAAGAGTTTGCACATGCGATTGTAGCGTTGAGGTCATAGTAAAATCCTTATTTATATCAAAAACTTTATCCCGCTAACACATATTCTGATATCTGCCTATAGGGAGAATTACGCCGACGGCATAAAAAGAATGCATTTTTGCTTTCATGTGTTAGTTTTACCAGATAAATCTAGCAAAAATGTGGCGCAAGCTTATCTATGGGCCACAAAACGCAGTAATATTTTGAGGGCACAGCGTGATTGGAAAATTCGACAAATATGTTTTGCAATCGCAGCTGACATTATTTGGTTTTTTTGCTCTCATTTTAGCTCTTATTTTCTGGATCAACAGTGCGGTAAAATTACTTGATTTTCTGCTTTCAGATAGGCAATCTGCGCTTGTCTTTTTTGAACTGAGCGCCTTATCTTTGCCCTCTCTTCTTTCAAGAGTAATCCCAATCGCAACCTTTATCGCTGTTGTTTACAACACTAATCGCCTCAGCGCCGACTCTGAATTGGTGATCGTTCAAGCAGCTGGTTATTCCCCTTTCAGACTGGCACGCCCCTATATGATCTTTAGCTGCATCGTCGCGCTCTTTTTGGGCTTGATCACAAATGTTTTGGAGCCGTTATCCACTTACGAATTTGAAACGCGGCAAAAAAACCTAGCCAGCAATATATCCGCAAAATTTCTCAATGAGGGCAATTTCTTACACCCCGCAAAAAATATAACCTTCTTCGTTCGTGAAATTAGCGAGGCGGGCGAATTGCTCGATTTATACTTAGAAAGCAATGATGTGAATGGTGTCGACCGTAGCTTTTCAGCGACACGCGCCTTTATTATTGAGAACGAAAATGAACCAACTTTGCTCATGTTTGATGGTATGGCTCAAGAATACTTGCATGCAACAGACACGCTTTCCGTCACTCGATTTGATAGCTTCGCCTATAGTCTTAAATCATTCGTTCCTCAAAACTTTGCGCCCCAACGCAATATTCAAAACTTAGACAGCCTCACTTTAATTAAATCATTAAGCACGAAGACCGCAGAGGGTGGCGCCGTTATCGTCGAGATCGCGGCGCGTATCAATGCGGCCCTGCTCTCCATTGCCATTGCCTTAATCGGCTTTAGTGCCTTACTGATCGGCGGATATTCACGATTTGGCTTATGGAGGCAAATCGGCGTTGCAATCATTTTGCTGATCGTTGTTCAGCTTATCGACAACACAGCAAATGAATTTGTGTCAGACAATCATCAATTCTGGCCCGTCCAATTTGCGGCAAGCATTATCGGCATCTTCATGGCCTATCTTTTTCTGTGGAAAGCCGGCAAGCCGAAAATCTTTCGCAAAAATACCCGCAATTTGGGAGAACTCTCATGAAGCTCGATTTGTATTTTGCTTCAAGATTTCTCAAAGCCTTTTTACAGATATCAGGCATTTTCAGCGGTTTGATACTTATGATCGAGTATATCGAACAACTTCGATCCTTTGCTGGACGCGGGCTTGACCTTCAAGATTATATCATCATGACCTTGCTGCGCTGGCCTGTCGTCATTTACGAAATCTTGCCCTTGATTGTCGTTATCGCCGCAATTGTTATGTATCTTTCTTTGGCGCGCAGCTCTGAATTGGTGATCACACGCGCATCTGGCAGATCGGCACTTCGAACGCTTTGCGCACCTATTATGATGACCTTCATTTTGGGCGTCATAGTGATTGGCATCCTCAATCCAATGTCAGTGACCTCAGATAAAATATACGAAGCGAATAAATCTGAGTTTAAACATGGTACTCGGAATGTGTTTTCAATCTCTGACAATGGCTTGTGGCTGCGCGAGGGCCATGAATACGGGCACACTCTCACGCGGGCAAATCGCATCAATGAATCGGGCAGCATTTTATATGATGTGACACTTTTGCAATTTGCAGCGGACGGCTTCCCCAATTTTCGAATTCAAGCTGCTTCAGCCCTCATCAAAGATCAAAACTGGCATTTAAACGATGTAAAGCGCTGGCCCTTAGGCGAATCCAAAAACCCTGAAGCACAAGCGCTCAAACAAGATTTTTTAACCATCGCCACAGACCTCACGCCAGACGATATCAAAGAGCGCTTTCAATCCTCAAATGCCAACACAATTTGGAATATACCGGAGCAAATCAAAAAACTAGAAGCCGCTGGATTTTCAACATTAGCGTTAAAAATGTCATTTCATGAAGAGCTTTCTCTCCCTCTAACATTCATAGCCATGATGATCATTGGCGCCAGCTTTACGATGAAGCATGCGCGCTTGGGAGGCACCCCTAGCGCTGTTTTGGCCGCGATATTGACAGCATTTAGCTTTTTCTTTTTACGGCGCTTCACACTTATTCTAGGTCAAAATGGTGAAATCCCTATCATTATCGCGGCTTGGGCCGCGCCGCTTGCGATCATTTTCATCCTGCTTGCCCTGTTATTACACTTAGAAGATGGTTAAGGCATATTTATGAATACGATCTTTTCCTTTGCACAAAAAATCAGGCGTATCGTGTCACGCGCGCTTGTGTGCCTTTATCTATTGCCGTTTTTCGGCCAAGCCCTCTTCGGGCAAGAAAATCTTCAGACCTCCCTCTTGGCTGATCGCATTGATTTTAATGGAGAACAATTAATTGCGCAGGGCAATGTGGAAGTCTTCTATGGTCGCCAGAGGCTACAAGCTCAGAAAATCATTTATACGCGGCAAACAGGCCAACTCAATATCGCAGGCCCGCTTGAAATCATTCAAGATGATGGCGAGACGCGCGTGCTCGCCTCTAGTGCAGAGATCGATCAAAATTTAGAAAACGGAATTCTTAAATCAGCTGAATTGATTATTGCGCAAAAGCTTCGTGCCAGCGCGGATCTCTTAGATCTTAAAAATAAGCGCTACACTCGATTGCAAAATGCCGTCGCTTCCACATGCGAGGTATGCAAAAAAAATCCAACCCCTATTTGGGAAGTGCGTGCAAAAGAGATCCTGCACGATCGGTATGAAAGAAAACTTCTTTTCACATCAGCACAGCTGCGCATCGCGAACATTCCTGTTCTCTGGCTGCCTAAATTAAGCCTACCTGATCCCACAGTAAAACGTGCCAATGGTTTCCTCTTAGCAAACCCTAAATATAGAAGCGGCTTTGGCCTCGGCATTGAGCTTCCCTATTTCATAACAATTGGCGATCACAAAGACTTAACCCTCACACCCTATATTGCTGAGCACTCAAGAACACTTGGCTGGAGATACCGCCAAGAGAATGCATCAGGTTCATTGCGCTTTTCGGGCGCCGTGAGCAAAGACAGCAGCTCTGATGATCTGCGTGGTTATGGTTTTTTGAGAGGGGCATGGGAAGTTGCGCCAAAGTTGACATTTGGCTTAGATCTTAAAAAAACAACTGATTTAAGCTATTTATTCGATTATGAATATTACTCCCGAGATCGCCTATACTCCCGCATATGGCTTGAAAAGCATACCAGCGAAAGTTCCTTTTCTACGGAAATTATTGCGATTGAGAGCTTAAGGGAAGCTGAAGTGGCAATTGAGGACACACTCCCCTTCACCCTGATTAGCTCATCATATGAGCAAACGCTGGATACTGAGCTTCCAGGCTCTCTTTCTTATGGTCTCAATACAACCACTGCATTTCGAGAATCCCAATCAGACATCTCAGGCTACGATGTTGCGCGTTTGGGCGCCTTCGCGAATTGGCAGCATCATAAAATCACTCAGGCCGGCTGGAGATTGGATGCGCGCGCACAATTTGCACTCGATCATTATCTCACCCGCCAAGATAGCCGATTGAGCCGCAGCATCACGCGCGCGACACCAGCTGCCGCCGTCAAAATCTCTTACCCTCTGTCTCGAGTAAAAAATGGAAGCGGCACAGAAATTCTATCTCCCTTTACGCAGCTAAGTTGGGCTAAGACCTATGGCGATTTCATACCGAATAACGACTCATCATTCGTGGAATTTGACGAAGGCAACCTGAGCGCACTCCAACGGCAACCAGGCGATGACCGCAAAGCAAATGGCCTTGCCTTCACGAGCGGCATTGAGTTTTCAAGTTTCAAATCAAACAGAGAAACGTCTCTAACTTTTGGTAAAATTGTCTACTACAATCCCCAAAATGAGTTTACGGATTCTTCCGGATTAGCAGGGCGTTCATCAGATTGGTTGCTCAGCTATGCCACAAATTTAAATGGTGACACCTCTTTTGATACGCGCATCTTACTCAAAGATGATCTCAAATTCAGCAAATGGGAAACACGCTTCGATATCACCAAACCAAGTTATGATCTCTCTGGAACATATAACTTTATTCTCGAAGACCCACAGGAAAGCCGGCCAAACGATATTCGTGAATTGGCTCTCAATGGTCGCTATAAAATAAATAATCGCCTGACGTCATCGGCAAGCCTTTTGTACGACTTTGGCGTAAAACAAGCGATAGAAAGCCGATTAGAATTTATTTATCAAACTGAATGTGCCGAAATTTCTCTTGGTGTGCATCAAAGCTTTGCCGATACTTCCGCAATCGACCCCACGACAAATTATTCACTTTCCTTCGATCTAGGCTCATTTGAAAACAAACGGCAAGCAAGGGCATGCAATTTCACACGCTAAATCGCTTTCTATACCCCTGAAACAGGGGATGCAGCACTTAAGGACTTGGCGGCACGTCCAAACCACAATAATACTAAATATTAAGATACAATCAGATAGGCATAGGCAAAAGAATGCATATATTTTTTGGAACAAACAAAACTATTACGAAGTTCTCCATGCTATATTCTATCAAACTGCTTGCGCGTTTCATCGCAGCACTGACGCTTATATCCGCTTTTTTGATCAAGCCTGCATTGGCGCAAAACATTTTTGCACCCATTGTCAAAGTGAATGATAGCGTCATAACTCAATATGAATTATCCCAGCGCTTGCAACTTCTCGACGTTTTGGGCGGAAGCTCAAGCCGAGATGTTGTGATCGATGCCCTCATTGAAGACAAGATCAAGCTTGAGGTTGCTAGCCGCGCAGGGCTAACGCCTTCAGACGAACTGATTACCGAGGCCTTAAATGAATTTGCCTCGCGAGGAAGTTTGAGTGCAGATGAACTGATCCAAATGCTTGAAAGTCAAGGTATAGCACGGGAAACTCTTCGTGATTTTGTAACGGCGGGCACAGTATGGCGAGAGTATGCGCGAGAGCGCTTTGGGTTCCGCGCGCAAATCTCTGAAAGTGAAATTGATCGTGCTTTGGCTACAAATAGCCCCTCGGGGGGATTGCGTGTGCTGTTATCCGAGATTTTTCTGCCCGCGCGTGATTTTAATGAGCAAAACCGCTCTGAAGAAATTGCACAAAGCTTTACACAAAATCCAAGCATTCAAAAATTCGCAGAGGCTGCGGCCCGCTACTCCGTTGCTCCAACCCGTGAAAATAGTGGTAAACTGGATTGGATCGCCATTAATGATCTTCCAGCCCCCTTGCGACAGCAATTTCTGACCATGAAGCCAGGGGATGTCACCGAGCAGTTTGAAACAGGAAATGCCATTGGTTTCTTCCAGTTGCGCTCCATTGAAGAAACGCCCGTCGCAGCGCCAAAAGCAAGCGCAATCGAATTTGCAACCTATATCATTGAAGGGGGGCGCACTGCCGAAGCGCTCGCACAAGCCGCTGATATCGCAACTCAAATAGATACTTGCGAAGACCTTTATGCAATCGCCCATCATGCGGATCGCAAAAATGCCCTTGATATTAAAACACTTGCTCGCAATCAGATAGAATTGGATATCGCGGTTGAACTTGCAAAATTGGATGCAAATGAAATTTCAACCGCGTTAACTCGTAACAACGGCAATGATCTATTGTTTCTTATGCTTTGCGGTCGGAGCTACGCATCAGCGGACACGCCAGACCGTGATGCAATTCGCCAAAGCCTACAATCGGCGCGCATTCAATCACTTGCTGAAAGCCATCTTGCTGAATTAATTGCTGATGCAGTTATTGTAAAACAATGAAGGCTTCTGTGCCCCCCATCGCATTAACCTGCGGTGATCCTGCAGGCGTCGGGCCAGAACTGGCCCTTAAAGCGATAGACAAAATCGCAGGTGAGCTCCCCTTCTTTTGGATTGGTGACGCGAAACATCTGCCTCGTGGAAGTCGCTATGAAATAATTTCATCTCCTGCGCAATGCCTTGGCGTCCCACGAGGCACCCTGCCCGTTTTAGAGCATGTTTTCCCACATGAGGTGACCCCAGGCACAGGGGATGCGCGCAATTCAGCCGCTGTGATCGATGTGATCAAACGTGGTGTTGAATTGGTTCAAACGGGTCAAGCCAGTGCCTTATGCACATCGCCCATTCATAAAAAGCTTCTCAAAGATGGGGCAAATTTTGCTTTCCCAGGGCATACAGAATTTTTAGCCCATCTCGCCGGTCAAAAAGATGTCGTGATGATGCTAGCGTGTTCCGAACTTCGTGTTGTTCCAACCACAATCCACATCCCCTTAAAAGATGTACCAGAGGCATTAACGCCTGCGTTGTTGCGAAAAACAATTGAAATTACACGCCAATCCCTGATGACGCTATTTGGCATAAAATCTCCACGCCTTGCTTTAGCTGGCCTGAATCCACATGCAGGTGAGCAAGGGGCGATGGGTACAGAAGAGCTTGAGTGGATGAACACCCTCACACAGGAGTTGCGCGCAGAGGGCATTGATATTAAAGGCCCGCTGCCGCCAGATACAATGTTCCATGCCCGCGCTCGTTCCGCCTATGATGTGGCCATATGCGCTTATCACGATCAAGCCCTGATCCCCATTAAAACATTAGATTTCGATAGAGGGGTCAATGTGACACTTGGATTGCCATTTATTCGCACCTCTCCAGATCACGGCACCGCCTTTGATATCGCAGGTAAAAACATTGCAAAGCCTGATAGCCTTATAGCATCCTTGCGCATGGCGTATAAAATGGCAGTAGATAAAAATAACACCGAAAAGGAATAAGACATGTCAAGCATTGATGGATTGCCCCCTCTTCGCGAGGTTATTGAAACACACAGCCTTGTTGCAAAAAAATCGCTAGGCCAAAATTTCCTTCTCGATCTTAATTTGACCTCAAAAATCGCACGCCAAGCGGGCAACTTAAAAGCCTGTGATGTGCTCGAAGTCGGGCCTGGTCCGGGTGGATTGACGCGCGGCTTATTAGCAGAAGGAGCGCGCAAAGTCTTAGCCATTGAAAAAGACACACGCGCCTTAGGGCCTTTATCTGAAATCTCCGAGCATTATCCAAATCGCTTAGAGGTGATCAATGCCGATGCGCTTGAGATCAATCCCCTCGAAAAACTAACGCCGCCCGTTCGAATCGTTGCGAATTTGCCTTACAATGTCGGCACAGAGCTTTTGGTGCGCTGGCTCACCCCCGCAAGCTGGCCTCCTTATTGGTCTTCTTTGACTTTAATGTTCCAAAAAGAAGTTGCCGAACGCATTGTGGCCCAACCAGGCTCAAAAAAATACGGCCGCTTAGCCATCCTAAGTCAATGGCGCAGCACGCCTCGTATTGTTATGGAGCTTCCGCCAGAAGCATTTTCTCCGCCCCCCAAGATCCACTCCGCAGTGGTTCATTTTGAAGCCCTTTCAGAACCACGCTTCCCAGCAGATGTCAGCGCTTTAGAAAGTGTTGTTGCAAAAGCCTTCAATCAACGCCGCAAGATGCTGCGCTCATCGCTAAAAGGCCTATGCACAGATTTAGAAGACCGCCTTTGTGAAGCCGGTATTAAACCGACGGATCGGGCCGAGCAAATTCCACTAGAGGGTTGGTGCGCCCTTGCGAGGGTGATTAAGCAAAAATAAAGCCCCATATGGCGTTTGATGCGAGAAAACCCCAAAGATTACTCTTTGGGGTTTTCTTCAAGCGCGCATCCAAACTTAAAAATCTTTGCCCAGATAGAAGGCTTTTATGATGGGTAAAGCCTGCGGTGATGGCCCTTATGGCATGAGGCAAGTGGCCGTGCCCTGATCTCATAGGCACATGAATACGCCTATGAGATAAACATCCAAACAGCGACCGCCGCCAAAATCATACCAAACCCCATATTAAGCTTCCGCGCGCTTTCATTGGTTCTGAAGTATCTTGCAATTTGGTCGCCAATTAAGGCCCAGATCGTGAATGCGATGAGGTTGTTGAGAGTGAAAACCGTTGTGATAAGCATCACAACGGCGAAAGAACCCTCGTTTGATTGATCCAGAAATTGGGAAAACATGAGCGCGATAATGACATAGGCTTTTGGATTAAGCATAAGCAAAACGACCCCATCGATAAATGTCGCAGGCTTCGCGTCCTCATGCCCTTCAAGCGCACCCGCTCTAAATGTTTGCCACGAAAGCCAAAGCACATAGAGAGCCCCAGCTGTTTTCAAAAATACGAAGATTTGAGGAAAACGATCGAGTGCGGCGATAAAACCAAACCCAATGGCAGCTGTCACACCCCAAGTCGCCACATGATAACCGACGTTTGATGGAATTGTGGAACGAAAGCCAAAACGCGCCCCATTGGCCGCAAAAAACATATTGCCAGGGCCGGGACTATAAGCGAGGGGAAAAAGGAAGATGAAGAGAGCAAGCGTGATTTGAAGCATTGAGGCGTTCCTAGAGTTTATACGGCGATTCAATGCGATCCTCTCAATGAGATCAACCCGTATCTTGCGCTTTAAAACTTAACGAAACGCTAGAATGCAATCGATGACCCTCTGCAAAGAAAAAAGCGCGCGACACACATTTTTGCGTATCTGATGGTCAAAAGCAGCTCCATAAAGCATTTGCGAGATAAAGTTTAAAAAAAGGATGAGCCTGTTTTTTGCGCCGTCTAAAATTTAGGTCTCCTGCATCAAAAAGAGCGCCAATATAGACCGCTTTATAAGCTTTAAAACAGGTCGCCCCATTGCGCCATACGATCTCTGTGTTATAAGTCTTTCAAGTAGTAATTCATAATAATTAAAAACAGGTGGATATCCGTGAGCGACACCCCACAAACCCCTGAAACAAACGAAGAAGAAACACGCATCCCAATGCACTGGGACGGGCCTAAGATTAACATCTCAGACGAGATGAAAAAATCTTACCTTGATTATGCGATGTCTGTTATCGTTAGTCGTGCGATCCCTGATTTGCGAGACGGGCTTAAGCCTGTTCATCGTCGCATTTTGTTTGCCATGCACAAAATGGGCAATACGCATGATAAATCTTACCTTAAATCAGCGCGCCCTGTTGGCGATACGATGGGTAAATTCCACCCACATGGCGACAGCGCGATCTATGATGCTTTGGTCCGTATGGCGCAGCCTTTCTCCATGTCTTTGCCTCTTCTCGATGGGCAAGGGAACTTTGGCTCAATGGACGGCGATCAAGCCGCCGCCATGCGATACACCGAAGTGCGCATGGATAAATCCGCCTCTTTCCTTCTCAATGACATCGATAAAGATACAGTTGATTTCGATCTTAATTATGATGGCAAAGATACAGAGCCGACAGTTCTCCCTGCGCGTTATCCGAACATGCTCGTCAATGGCGCAGGTGGTATCGCCGTTGGGATGGCCACAAATATCCCGCCCCATAACTTAGGCGAAGTCATCGACGCAACGCTTGAACTTATCGACAATCCAGATGTATCCATGGAACGTCTGATGGAAATTGTTCCTGCGCCTGATTTCCCAACAGGGGCGACCATCTTAGGGCGTGCTGGCGCGCGCAAAGCCTATCTTGAAGGGCGCGGCTCGGTTGTTATTCGCGCGAAATCGCGTGTCGAAGAAATTCGTAAAGATCGCTATGCGATTGTTGTTGATGAGATTCCTTATCAGGTCAACAAAGCCTCGATGATCGAAAAAATCGCCGAGAATGTTCGCGATAAGAAAATTGAAGGCATTGCGCATGTTCAAGATGAATCAGATCGCAATGGTGTCCGCGTTGTTGTTGAACTCAAGCGTGATGCAACTCCAGAAGTCGTTTTAAATCAACTTTATCGTTTCACGCCAATGCAAACCTCCTTTGGCTGCAATATGCTTGCCCTCAATGGCGGTCGCCCACAGCAGCTCACATTGCGCGATTTCTTGACGAACTTTATCACCTTCCGTGAGGAAGTTGTTGCACGTCGTACTGCCTATGAACTGCGCAAAGCGCGTGATCGCGCGCATATTTTATGTGGTCTTGCAGTCGCCGTTTCAAATGTTGATGAAGTGGTTGCCACAATTCGCGCCTCAGCCGATGCGGCAACAGCACGTGCCAAGCTCATGGAGCGCCGCTGGCCGGCGGGCGACATCCTCCCTTACATCGCTTTGATTGATGATCCATCGCATAAAGCAAATGAAGATGGCACATATAATCTTTCAGAGACACAAGCGCGCGCGATTTTGGAACTTCGCTTGCAACGCCTCACGCAAATCGGCGTCAAAGAAGTGACGGATGAATTGCAAGAACTTGCTGAGAAGATCAAAGATTATCTCGCTATTTTGGCTTCTCGTGAACGCATCATGAGCATTATCTCCAATGAGCTGATAGAAGTGAAAAATCTCTTCGCCGTTCCGCGTCGCACAGAAATCACCGATTGGTCTGGTGATATGGA
>CALLMA010000044.1 GCA_938008015.1 uncultured Celeribacter sp. | reverse complement strand
ATTTCGCGATCACATTTCAAAGCACACATTCTTATTGTTTTTATATACATGGAAAGAAGTGGTGAGCCGTGATGGGTTCGAACCATCGACCTACTGATTAAAAGTCAGTTGCTCTACCAACTGAGCTAACGGCCCACTCTTTGAAGTGTTGGCGGCGGTCTAACCCTAGTGGCGGGGAGCGTCAAGCGCTATTTGTCGATTTTCTTTGAAAAATGAAAATAAAAGTTTATATCGCGCTTTATGGAACAAGAAATGAATATTTCTGGCTTACCATTTGTAAAAATGCACGGGCTAGGTAACGACTTTGTAATAATCGACTCGAGAGAAACGGGAGCACGCATGTTTCCAAGCCTCGCAAAAGCGATTGGAGATCGCCATTTTGGCGTGGGGTTTGATCAGCTTGCTGAAATCCGCGTTTGTGACGAGGCCGATATTGCATTGGACTTCTGGAATAGTGACGGCACGCGGGCTGGCGCTTGCGGCAATGCCACTCGATGCGCTGCGAAGCTCTTGCTCGATGAAACGGGCAAAGAAAAGATTTCTATTCGCACAGAGCGCGGCGTTTTATATGCGATTCACTCTGGCGAGCTTATCTCTGTGAATATGGGGCACCCTCAACTGGAATGGGATCAAATTCCTCTTTCACATGAAATGAATGTAGAGCAACTCCCTCTTGATGGTGCACCAACAGCGGTTGGGATGGGGAACCCACATGCCGTTTTTATTATTAAAGATATAAATGATATTGATGTTGCATCGCAGGGGGCGCAGGTTGAAACCAACGCCCTCTTCCCTGAGCGCACCAATGTTGAATTTGCTGAGGTGCGCAACCGCAATGAGATTCGCATGCGCGTTTGGGAAAGAGGTGCCGGCATCACACTTGCCTGCGGCTCTGGCGCTTGTGCGACTTTGGTTGCAACATCTTTACAAGGATTAACCGAGAAAAAAGTCGATATGGAAGTTGATGGCGGATGGCTGCATATTGAATGGTGCGAAGATGGCGTTTGGATGAGTGGCCCAACACAATTTGTGTTTGAAGCGACTTTAGCCCCAAACTTCATTGCACAAGCCGCATCGCACGCATCCATATAAAGGCTCGCACATATGTCTAATGCTCCAATATTTACCACGCTAGGCTGCCGCCTCAACGCTTATGAAACGGAAGCTATGAAAGAATTAGCTCAAGACGCGGGCGTAGAAGATGCTGTTATTGTCAACACATGCGCCGTCACAGCTGAAGCCGTCCGCAAAGCGCGCCAAGAGATTCGCAAATTAAGGCGCGAAAATCCTGATGCGCGCCTCATTGTGACAGGATGCGCCGCCCAAACAGAGCCAGAGACATTTGCAAAGATGGAGGAGGTTGATCAAGTCATCGGCAACACTGAAAAAATGCAGCCTGATGTTTGGCAAAATATGGGGCCGGATTTCATTGGGAAGACGGAGCGCGTTCAAGTTGATGACATCATGTCGGTCAAAGAGACTGCTTCGCATCTCATCGATGGTTTTGGCACGCGTTCACGGGCTTATGTTCAAGTTCAAAATGGCTGCGATCATCGCTGTACTTTTTGCATCATCCCTTATGGTCGCGGCAATTCGCGCTCTGTGCCTGCTGGCGTTGTTGTTGATCAAATCAAACGCCTTGTTGATAAAGGGTATAATGAGGTTGTCCTAACGGGGGTTGATCTCACATCTTGGGGTGGTGATCTGCCTATGCACCCGCGCTTGGGTGATTTGGTCATGAGAATTCTCAAGCTTGTGCCTGACTTGCCTCGCCTGCGCATCAGTTCAATCGATTCGATTGAAGCGGATGAGATGCTCATGCAGGCCATTGCGACAGAATCGCGCCTCATGCCGCATTTACACCTCTCTTTGCAACATGGCGACGATCTGATCCTCAAGCGCATGGCGCGCCGGCATTTGCGCGATGATGCCATCAAATTCTGCGAAGATGCCAAAAAACTCAGACCTGAGATGACATTCGGCGCTGATATTATCGCAGGCTTCCCAACGGAAACAGAACAGCATTTCAGCAACTCTCTAAAACTCGTTGAAGAATGCGATCTCACATGGCTCCATGTTTTTCCCTATTCGAAGCGAGAAGGCACACCAGCGGCGCGCATTCCCAATCAAGTCAACGGCAACGTCATCAAAGAACGTGCCGCTCGTTTGCGCGCTTTGGGCGCCCTAAGGATCACAGATCACCTGAATGCACAAATCGGCAAAACGCATTCAATCCTAATGGAAAACCCAAAAATGGGCCGCACCGAACAATTTACTGAGGTGACATTTGCACAAGAGCAGCCCGAGGGAGAGATCGTAACAGCGCGCATCACTGGGGCGCAGGGACAGCAGTTAACAGCATGAAGCCTATCCTCTATTCCTTTCGCCGCTGCCCCTATGCAATGCGCGCCCGCCTAGCAATCGCCTCCGCTGGGGTGGACGTTGAATTGCGCGAGATCATATTGCGCGACAAGCCTCAACATATGCTTGAGGCCTCCCCCAAAGGCACGGTTCCCGTTTTATTGGTCGACAATAAGGTCATCGATGAAAGTCGCGACATCATGGATTGGGCGCTCGCAATAAACGACCCTGAAGAGTGGTCCCACATGCCAAGCGAGGGTGAGGAATGGATTCGCACTATCGAAGGGCCATTCAAATCAGCGTTAGACCGCTATAAATACGCCTCTCGTTATCAAGACATCGACGCCAGTGAGCAACGCGATTTAGCGGCAGATATTTTGCACCAAATAGAGCCTAAACTAGAGAAAAACATATGGTTATTTGGCCCAAAACCCTCTCTGGCCGATATGGCAACAATCACCTTTATTCGCCAATACGCCATGGTAGACAAAGCATGGTTTGACGCGCAAGAATGGCCAAACCTAAAGCGCTGGTTGGAAGATTTTATGAAATCTGAGCGTTTTGTCGCGATTATGCAAAAATACGAACTGTGGAATCAAACTCAAAAAAGCTATTCATTTGGCCAAACAAGCAATTCGCAAGGACCTGCCTCTCACGCACAATAAATATTGTTTTATGGCCATTTTTTTCCCTATAATAGCCATAATTATAAAAAAATATGCGATTGTTTTCTGGACGCACCCTGAATGCCGCGCTAAAAGCTGATCAACTAAGCTGAGACTTCCCAGCATTTAGGCAGGGTGGCCACCCTCGATGAATGGTCAAATAAAATGGAGAATTGCACGTGTCCAACGAACATGAAGACGCAGGTACCCGACGTGATTTCCTGTACTACGCCACAGGTGGCGCTGGTGCAGTCGCTGCAGGGGCAGCAGTCTGGCCTTTGGTAAATCAAATGAACCCATCCGCTGATGTCCGCGCATTGGCGTCAATACGAGTAGATATTTCTGGCATTGAAGTTGGAACACAGCTCACTGTGAAATGGCTAGGTAAACCAGTATTTATTCGTCGCCGTACGCAACAAGAAATCGATGACGCTCGCGCAGTTCAACTGGGCGATTTGATCGATTCGGGCGCTGAGAACGACAACAAGCCAGGTGCTGATGCCAATGATGCGAACCGTTCACTTGATGAGAACGGCGAATGGCTTGTTATGCTGGGCGTTTGTACGCACCTTGGCTGCGTTCCACTCGGCGATGGTTCTGGTGAGTTCGGTGGCTGGTTCTGCCCATGCCACGGTTCGCACTATGACACATCTGGTCGTATTCGTAAGGGCCCTGCCCCAACGAACCTGAAAGTTCCAGTTGCACGTTTTGACGGCAATGAAATTGTTTTGGGCTAGGAGATAAATATGTCTGGTATACCACACGACCACTACGAGCCTAAAACAGGCGCTGAAAAATGGGTAAACAACCGTTTGCCTGTTATCTCATTGATTTATGATACATTGATGATCCCAACTCCTAAAAACCTTAACTGGATGTGGATTTGGGGCATCGTATTAGCATTCTGCCTTGCGTTGCAGATTGTCACTGGCATTGTGTTGGTGATGCATTATACGCCTCATGTTGATCTCGCATTTGCCTCTGTTGAGCACATTATGCGCAACGTCAACGGCGGCCATATGATTCGCTATTTGCACATGAACGGCGCGTCGCTTTTCTTCTTTGCTGTCTACATGCACATCTTCCGTGGCCTTTATTATGGTTCATATAAAGCGCCTCGCGAAATCACATGGATCATCGGCATGATCATCTACCTTCTTATGATGGCAACAGGCTTTATGGGCTATGTTCTACCATGGGGACAGATGTCTTTCTGGGGTGCGACTGTGATTACAGGTCTCTTCGGCGCGATCCCATTCATTGGTGAACCAATTCAAACGTGGTTACTTGGTGGGCCAGCAGTTGATAACGCAACACTCAACCGCTTCTTCTCCTTGCATTATTTGCTACCATTCGTGATTGCAGGCCTTGTGATTGTTCATATTTGGGCATTCCACACGACAGGTAACAACAACCCAACTGGCGTTGAAGTTCGTCGCACATCAAAAGCGGAAGCCAAAAAAGATACATTGCCTTTCTGGCCGTATTTCGTGATCAAAGATCTCTTTGCACTTGGTATCGTCCTTGTCGCCTTCTTTGCAATCGTAGGCTTTATGCCAAACTTCCTTGGCCACCCAGACAACTACATCGAGGCAAACCCACTTGTGACGCCTGCACATATTGTTCCTGAATGGTACTTCTTGCCATTCTATGCGATCTTGCGCGCGTTTGATAACACAGTATGGGTTGTTCAAATCGCTTCATTTGTAACAGGCGGCATTGTGGATGCGAAATTCTTTGGTGTTCTAGCGATGTTTGGCGCGATTATTGCGATGGCGCTTGCACCATGGCTCGACACATCACCAGTTCGCTCAGGTCGCTACCGTCCGATGTTCAAAATCGCGTTTATCGTGCTTTGCGTCGACTTCTTGGTCCTTATGTGGGCAGGCGCGATGCCAGCGGAAGGGATATATTCACTTATCTCGCTCGTCGCATCTACATATTGGTTTGCTTACTTCTTCGTACTTTTACCACTTCTAGGTATTATCGAGAAGCCAACAGCCCAGCCTGCAACAATTGAAGAGGATTTCCTCTCTCATTATCCAGCAGCTAAGAAACAAGCTGACTAAGAAAGGAATTATGAATATGATTAAGAATATTACCCTTTCTGCAATAGCAGCTGCATCTCTTGCTCTCGGTTTTACGGGAGCAGCACAAGCAGCGGGTGATGCAGGCCACATTGAAGATGTTGATTTTTCATTCGAAGGCCCTTTCGGCTCTTTTGATCAACTTCAGCTTCAGCGCGGTCTACAGGTTTTCACTGAGAGCTGTGCAGCGTGTCATGGTATGAAATTTGTTCCGATCCGCACATTGTCTGACAAGAACGGCCCGGGAATGCCAGAAGATCAGGTGCGTGCATATGCTGCCATTTTCCCAATTTTAGATGAGACTGCTAATTTGCATCTCATCGACATTGAGAAAAATGAATACCGCCCATTGACGCAAGCTGATAATTTCCCAGCCAACAATACCGCAAATGCGCCAGACTTATCGCTCATGGCGAAAGCGCGCGCAGGTTTCCATGGGCCACAAGGCACAGGGATAAACCAAATCCTCAAAGGTATGGGCGGCCCTGAGTATATCTATTCGATTTTGACAGGGTACACAGGCAAAGAAAAAGTGGAAGCTGGCACAACATTCTATGAGAATACTGCCTTTCCTGGCGGCTGGATTGCAATGGCGCCTCCGCTCTTTGATGGTCAATTTGAGTTTGCTGATGGACACTCAAGCGACCCGCATCACGTTGCAGAAGATATTTCTGCCTTCTTGATGTGGACAGCTGAACCGACGATGATGGCACGCAAAAAAGCTGGCCTTGTCGGCGTTATCTTCCTCAGCTTATTTACATTCTTGCTCTACTTAACCAACAAGAAATTGTGGGCGCCTCACAAAGGCAAAAAGCTTAGCGCATAAGCCGAATGGCAAAATATAAAAAAGGGCGTTCTCATTTGAGAGCGCCCTTTTATTATGAAGCTTATGTTAATTATGCAGCCTTCAGGCCCTCAATCAGACGCGACACATCAGATGTCAGAGGAATGAAATCCGCTTGCAAAGCATGATAAATATCCGTCTTGCCAAAGAACTGAGTGGCCGTCACTTGATTGTTTGCATCCACTTCAGGATACCAACCTCCCCTTTTGTGATCGATGAACAGATCTGATGAAACCTGCCAAAGCTTACGGTACCAGCGCTCATCATCATCACGCCCATCAACCTTGATCAGCGTCGCGAGAGCCCCAATGGCCTCCGTCATCGGCCACCAATATCTGTCAGGGATCTGCACCTTTCCGTCATAATCCAATGTATAGGCGAGCCCTTGTTGCGTCTGCCATGCATCTTCTAAGGCTTTATAAATTAAGTGGCGTGCTTGAGAGAGGGCCGCATTGTCAGGGCGACCCGACAAATCCCAATGCTGTATCAGCAAACGCCCTATTTCCAAAGAATGCCCCGGCGTTGTGCCTTGCGGACGGAACATTGGATTGCCTTTATATTCCTGATCCACTTGCCAATCTTCGCTAAAATGCTCTGGAATGCGCCAATCATGGTTTCGAGCAATATTACCGATAAAAAACTCTAATATCCTCCCAGCTTTCGCAAGATATTCGACCTCCCCAGTGGCCTCATAGGCCGCAAGAAACGCTTCTGTACCATGCATATTTGCGTTGAACCCGCGATAAGTTGAGAAAGGTTGCCATTGTCTTGTGTATTCATCTTTGAGCAAGCCATATTCTTCATCCCAGTAATGCTCGTTGATCACATTTGTAATGTCATCAATAAGAGCATCTGCTTGGGGATGATCGAGAGATTTCGCACTGCTGGCAGCAAGGAGCACAAAAACATGCCCATAGGCCAGTTTTACATCATCAGCAAAACCATCCTTTTGCACAGACCACGCATAGCCGCCATAACGATCATCTCGGTGGCCTTTTTTGAGGAAGTTCAAACCAGCATCGATGATATCCTCACACCCTTCAAACCCAAAAGCTTTTCCCAGCGCAAAAGAATGAATGAGGCGTGTTGTTGTATGAAGTTCTTGCGGCTGATCTGCAATGGGCTTGCCATCATAATCCAGCACATCGAACCCACCGTCAGGGCGCAGGCTTTTCGCAAAAAACTCGATTTGCTTTTTCGCATCTTGAATTAGAAATGCCTTATGAGCGTCATCATGCAGCCAAGAGCTGCTCTTTTGTGATGCTAAAGGTAATGCTTTTATCTTCTCGTTCACGACCAATATCCTCCCTTTTCATTATTCATACTATGCATTCAAAACTTTTATAGCTGCAATCAAATCTAAAAAAACAATGCTTATTGCCCGCGTATAAGAATAGAAATTATGCGAATTGTCTATTTCGCCCTTTTCGCTGCAATCACTCCAAGTTACAACAACACCCAAAGGAGACATCTCATGAGCATGAATACGTTCGGACATATTTTTCGTTTTACGACTTGGGGTGAAAGCCATGGCCCTGCTCTTGGAGCGACGGTTGATGGTGTGCCTCCTGGGATTGAGATCAATGAAGAGATGTTGCAAGTCTGGCTCGATAAGAGAAAGCCTGGCACGTCTAAATATACGACGCAGCGCCGCGAACCTGACCAAGTTGAAATCCTATCTGGCGTATTTGAAGGGCTGACAACAGGAACGCCGATCCAGCTGATGATCCGCAACACAGATCAGCGCTCTAAAGATTACGGCGATATCATGGAAAAATTTCGCCCCGGTCATGCCGATATCACCTATTGGCAAAAATATGGTATTCGCGACTACCGTGGTGGCGGGCGCTCTTCGGCAAGAGAAACCGCAGCGCGTGTCGCAGCGGGAGGCATTGCGCGCGCCGTCTTGGCTCAGCTTATTCCAGATTTAAAAATAACCGGATATATGACCCAAATCGGCCCGCATGGTATCGAAGGCGAACGCGATTTAAATGAAATCAACAATAATCCCTTTTGGGTCCCCTCGCAAAAGACAGCGCAACAATGGGCAGACTATCTCGATGGCATTCGCAAAGCAGGCTCATCGGTTGGCGCCGTTGTTGAGGTGGTTGCCTCTGGTGCACCAGCAGGCCTTGGCGCGCCTATTTATGGCAAAATTGACACTGATCTTGCCGCTGCCATGATGTCTATCAATGCCGTTAAAGGCGTCGAAATTGGCGAAGGCATGAACGCCGCCGCATTAACGGGCGAAGAAAACGCGGATGAGATCTTCATGGGCAATGACGGCAAGCCTGTTTACAGCTCGAATCATTCCGGTGGTGTTTTGGGAGGCATTTCTACCGGCCAAGATTTGGTCGTTCGCTTTGCTGTTAAACCAACCTCCTCCATACTTAAAACCCGCCAAACCATCTCGAAAGCTGGCAAAGCAGAAGAAATCATCACGAAAGGCCGCCATGATCCTTGTGTTGGCATCCGCGCCGTGCCTGTTGGCGAAGCAATGATGGCTTGCGTAATTTTAGACCACCTCCTCTTACATCGCGCCCATGTTGGCGAAGGCCTTCGTGGCCCGATTGGAGAATGATGCGTTTTTAGAGATGAAAAAATAGCTTGTGTAATGGAGGGCCAAAATTACTCTTGCACAAGCGCTTCATCACCTCTAATTACCGCTCTTAAGGTTGCTGCTGTAGCTCAGTGGTAGAGCGCGTCATTGGTAATGACGAGGCCGGGAGTTCAATTCTCCCCAGCAGCACCATAAATTTTCCATCAGTACATGTTTTATATAAGTGTAATACGCACCTAAATTCTTATCCCCCATTGCCTCCCCCGTTTTTTCCTTCAAGGCCCTGTTCTGTTGAACGCTCTTGAGCCACACAATAAAAATCTATCGCTCTTATTCTTTAATATTTGTGTTTAGAGGGAGGCGATTCGCGCTTAAGGGGGTGAAAATGGTTCGATTTTACCGCGATTTACAGAAGAAAAAGTCTTCCTTCTCCCTCACCAATGCCCTGTATTTTCCATTGAGGCCCAAGGTTCCATAGGATCTAAATACCCATCTTGGAGAAGTTCAATTGAGATATTATCAGGCGAACGCACGAAAGCCATATGGCCATCACGTGGCGGGCGATTGATTATCACACCAGCGTCTTGGAGCTTTTGGCATGTCTCATAAATATTTTCCACACGATAAGCTAAATGCCCAAAATGGCGAGAATCTGAAGGCAGCGCCTCATCACCATCCCAATTATATGTAAGCTCGATAGGGCACTCAGGCTGCTCAGGCGGCGCCATGAACACCAGTGTAAAACGCCCCTTTTCATTATCGACGCGCCGCGTCTCCTCAAGCCCTAGCAACGCAAAAAACGCCATCGATTTTTCAAGATCTTTTACTCGGACCATCGTGTGTAGGTATTTTAACGGCATAAATCGCTCCTGCATTTAGATTTAAGAAGACTCAAATATTTTGAGCTGCATATATTCAATATATGGCGCGATATTTTGAAAAGCATCAAGCCTTAACTTGAGGGACGGTTTCCCAGCCTCAGTTGTTTTGCGTCACGTCCTCAGCTTTTCATCAGACGCATTCTGGCGTTGCAGCGCTTCTTCTTGGGTGATTTTATCAGCCTTCAGCTCATTTCGGAAAACTAAAGTCACAGTGACAAAACTCACAAACAATAGGAGATACCAAGAGCCTAATTTCGCAAGGCTAACCCAATCAAGCATCGCTTGCCCCGCATAGAGCCACGTCCCTGTACTTGTGCCAATATTTTCTGCAATCCACAAAAATATTGCAACAAGAAAACCAGCCACAGGCATTGGCATCCACCAAGCTCTTTGTCCGATGATGAACCAAACACGCGTTTTCATAAATAAGAGCAAAGAGGCCGCAAATAAAAGAATTCGAATATCAGGCAGGAAATGATGAGAGAAAAAATTGATATAAATCGCTGTTGCAAAAACAACTGTCGCCCAAAAGGGCGGGTATGGTGCAAATGTCATATGGAAGATGCGCATCACGCGCGCAATATAGCTGCCCACGCTCGCGTACATAAAGCCTGAAAAAAGCGGCACGCCTAGAATCTTGAGCACCGCCTCTTCTGGATAAGCCCAAGAACCTGCCGACACTTTAAAAAACTCCATGACCGTGCCCGTTAAATGAAAGAGCAAAATCACCCGCGCCTCTCGCCAAGTCTCTAACTTAAAATACAAAAATGCAACTTGGAGACCCACAGCATAGAGCACCAACGCATCATAACGGACAAGCGCCCAGTCGTCTTGCCAAATAAGCTTGCTCACAATAATGCCTGCCAGCAACAGCCCGCCAAACAAACAGGCCCACGCTTGCTTCAAACCAAACATAACAAACTCAGCCAAACCAAAAGGCAGGTTTGCTCTGACTTTATTCCCAATTTGGCGTTCTATACTTCGAGTGGAATTTTCTTTCATAACAATTCTTATCGCTAACGAAAGAATATCCGAAAGTCGATTCAGCATTCGAATAGATTGCAGGTCACTTTTTAAAAGAAAAGTCTTGCAAGCGGTTGCAAAGTCTACAATGGTAATGAAGTCAAGTTTTTGGGAGGGAGCATGATACGTGTAGGTTTATTAGGAGCAGGTCGCATTGGGCAAGTTCATGCCCGCTCGATTTCAGCTCATCCAGGAAGTGAACTCTCGGCGATATCTGACTATTTTATCGACAATGCTCAAAAGCTTGCAGGGCAGTATGGCTCTAAAGCGCAAACAACCGATGAAATTCTAGCAGACACTCAAATTGATGCGGTTTTAATTGCCACATCAACAGATACGCACGCAGATCTCATTGAAAAGGCCGCCCAAGCGGGCAAGGCTGTCTTATGTGAAAAGCCAGTTGATCTATCTCTAGATCGTGCAAAAAAATGCTTAAAAAACACCGCTCACACCAAACAACCAATCATGGTGGGGCTTAATCGGAGATTCGACCCAAGCTTTGGGCAGTTAAAAGCCTCCTTAGACGCGGGTGAAATCGGCAAGTCCGAATTGCTTTCCATCACATCATTTGACCCTGCCCCACCACCTCTTGAATATATAAAAGTGTCTGGTGGGCTGTTTCGTGATATGATGATCCATGATTTTGATATGACCCATTACTTAATGAATGCCCTGCCCGTATCAGTATCCGCGCAAGGCAGCTCGATTGTTGATCCTGACATTGGCGAAGCTGGTGATGTTGATACAGCCGTTGCAACACTCACCTACGCAGATGGGCGCATTGCGGTTATAAAAAACTCTCGCCGCGCGGTGTATGGATATGATCAGCGCATAGAAATATTGGGTGAAAAAGGATTATTGCAAGCGCAAAATATACTTGAGAATACCGTCGTCAAATCGACAGTCGATGGCGTGGTATCTGCTAAGCCCACCTATTTCTTTTTAGAAAGATACATGCCAGCATATGCGGCAGAATGGGATGCATTTGTGAAATCTATTGTGGCAAAAGAAGAGGCGCCAGTATCCTTATCTGATGGTGTTGCCGCCCTTGCGCTCGCGGAAGCCGCAACAAAATCAGCGCAAATTGGTGCGCCAGTATTGATGAAGGACATTTTATAATTGGGGCTTGCGTGCCCTCATTGAGGTTTCTACTTTCCATCTCAACGGAAAGCAGAATTTGATCGCGAAGCGATCGCAATTGATTTTAGTTATCTTAGCTAGAATTGATGGATGTAAATTTACGGGAGGATAGTAAATGAATAAATATATTAAAGGAACTATAGGCGCACTCGCACTCAGCGTTGCTTTGCCAGCTGTGGCCCAAGATATTGTGGTCGTTGCGCATGGTCAGGCAAATGATCCGTTTTGGTCTGTTGTCAAAAACGGCGTTGAAGAAGCTGGGAAAGACACGGGCGTCAATGTTGATTTCCGCTCACCTGAAGTGTTTGACATGGTCGCAATGTCGCAACTCATTGATGCGGCCGTCAATCAAGAGCCAGATGGGCTTGTTGTTTCAATCCCAGATGCAGATGCGCTTGGGCCATCAATCGAGCGCGCTGTTGCTGCCGGCATCCCAGTGATCTCAATGAATTCGGGCTCTGATGTCTCCAAACAACTTGGAGCGCTTTTACATGTCGGCCAAGATGAATATGATGCAGGCAAAGCAGCAGGCGAAAAGCTGGCGGCGATGGGCGGTAAAAACGGCGTTTGTGTAAACCACGAAGTCGGCAATGTAGCCCTTGATTTACGCTGCCAAGGCTTCTCTGACGGTTTCGGCGGCTCAGTGACCGTCCTGCCGACAACAAATGATCCGACAGAAATCAAATCGAAAGTATCCGCAGCCCTCGCTTCTGATACAGCGGTTGATACCGTGATGGCCCTCGGCGCAGGCACAGCTGGTGAGCCGGCAGTGGCGGCGGTCAAAGAATCTGGGCGCGATATCAATGTTGCTTCATTCGATCTTTCTGCAAACTTCTTGCAATCCATCGTTGATGGCGATGCAGCCTTTGCGATTGATCAGCAGCAATTCCTACAGGGGTACCTCTCTGTCAACTTCCTAGCATTGAACGCAAAATATGGTTTGATCCCTGGTGGCAACGTCCCATCTGGTCCAAACCTCATCACAAGCGACAAAGCCGCTCAAGTGGTTGATCTATCTGCGAAAGGCATTCGCTAATAGGCAGTAGTTACACATAAAAAGGATTGGCGTAATTTGGGAGGAGAGCGCCAATCCTAATGCAATAAGTTTCAAGGGAGGACATAATGGGCGATATAGCTCAAAGCGTTGCTGATGAACGCATCAAGGAAGAACCGTTTCTGACACGATTAATGAAACGCCCTGAACTCGGCGCATTGGCTGGCGTTGTATTAGTCACGATATTTTTTGCCATTACCGCAGATAGCGCAATGTTTACATTATCGGGCATCTTAAACTTCATGACACCCGCTGCGCAACTTGGCATCTTAGCCATTGGTGCAGCCATGTTGATGATCGGAGGGGAGTTCGATCTTTCTATTGGATCTATGGTCGCTTTTGCTGGGCTGTTTTTTGGGGTCTGCGTTGTGACATGGGGCTTGCCTTTAATAGTCTCTATTCCTCTAACTTTCATTTTCGCAGCAGGCGTCGGCGCCATAAATGGAACAATTGTTATTCGCTCCGGCCTGCCCTCATTCATCGTAACACTCGCTTTTCTGTTCATCTTACGCGGCCTTTCTCTTGTCGGATTAAAAATTGCAACGGGAGGTTCAACCCAACTTCGCGGCGTCCGTGACGCGATTGAAGGCGATCCCCTTGCCCCATTTTTCTCTGGGGATGCTTTTAGTGGTTTGTTTTTAAAATTGGCCGAGCTTGGCATTATTGACAGCTTCAAAAACGGCTCACCAAAAGTATCTGGACTGCCCGTAGAAATCTTATGGTATATCGCCATTGCCTTAATTGCGACTTACATCCTTTTACGCACATCGATCGGCAACTGGATCTTCGCAACAGGCGGAGATAGCAATGCTGCATCTAATTCAGGCGTCCCCGTTAAAAAGGTAAAAGTTGCCCTCTTTATGGTGACAGCATGTTGTGCGGCTATGGTCGCCATCATCACTGTGATGGATACGGGCTCCACCGATTCGCGCCGTGGCTTTATGAAGGAATTTGAAGCTATTATTGCCGCTGTGATTGGAGGATGCTTGCTGACGGGTGGATATGGCTCTGCAATTGGCGCCTTCTTTGGCTCTGTTATTTTCGGCATGGTGGTCATTGGTCTCACCTATACGGATTTTGATCAAGATTGGTTCCAAGTCTTCTTGGGCGCGATGCTCTTGATTGCCGTTTTGTTTAACAATGCGATCCGCAAACGTGTGACAGGGGAGCGCTAAGATGAGTGATCAATCTGTAAAACCCATTGTCGAAATGAAGAATATCGAAAAGCATTTCGGCAATATTATCGCTCTCGCAGGGGTCAGCTTCAACATCAATCCCGGTGAGTGCCATTGTTTGCTGGGCGATAACGGCGCTGGTAAATCGACTTTCATTAAAACCATGTCTGGCGTCCACAAGCCCACCAAAGGCGAGATCTTCTTTGAAGGCAAGCCGATGAGCTTTAATAGCCCGCGCGATTCAATGGAAGCTGGGATTGCGACCGTCTTTCAAGACTTGGCGATGATCCCGCTCATGTCTGTCACGCGAAATTTCTTTATGGGACGCGAACCAACAAAGGGCAAAGGCATTTTCAAGCGCTTTGATATTGATTTTGCAAATTCTGTTTGCATGGAAGAAATGCGTAAGATGGGCATTAATTTGCGGGGGCCAGATCAAGCCGTTGGCACATTATCTGGCGGAGAGCGTCAAACAGTTGCCATTGCGCGCGCTGTTTATTTCGGTGCGAAAGTATTGATCCTAGATGAACCCACCTCTGCACTTGGCGTACGCCAGACCTCCAATGTCCTCGCGACCATTGATAAGGTGCGCAATCAAGGCATCGGTGTGGTCTTTATCTCGCATAATGTGCGCCATGCCCTTGCTGTTGGAGATCGTTTCACAGTCTTAAACCGAGGAAAAACTTTAGGCACTGCTCAACGCGGCGAAATCACACCTGAAGAACTGCAAGATATGATGGCAGGCGGACAGCAGCTTGCCAGCCTTGAAGGCTCCCTCGGCGGCACTGTATAAGCAGAAAAACACCTTTGAAGGCAATATTTTGCCTTCACTTTATTATTGTAATTTTTTGAAACCAACCTTGCCTATTAGGGGCGGCTGGTCCATCATCGAATGGCGTTAACTTATTGGGAGACCTTATGCGTAAGTTTCTGGTTATATTAGATGATAGTCGTGAATGCTTAAATGCGATGCGATTTGCTGCGATGCGTGCTA
The DNA here is from genome assembly GCA_938008015.1 of uncultured Celeribacter sp. GTDB lineage: Bacteria > Pseudomonadota > Alphaproteobacteria > Rhodobacterales > Rhodobacteraceae > Celeribacter. Next base: position 6,832 of record CALLMA010000044.1, on the reverse strand, counting down.
AAAACACTGGTGGTGGTGTACAGATTCTTGCGATTATTCCGCCAGATGAGTTTAACCACTGGATTGGCGTTGCAGATCTGATGAGAGAAGAGACACGTGAGCGCATAGAAGTGCATTTTGAAGTCTTCGCGAAATGGATGCGCACACGCAAAGGGATTGATCCAGAATTGGTCATTCGCGAAGGTGAGCCTGTTAAAGAGATTTTAAATCAGATCAAAGATGATCCTGAAATCGGCGTGCTCGTTTTGGGCGCAGGAACAGACAAATCAGGGCCTGGCCAACTTGTCTCTTCAATGAGCAAGCAGGCCGGCTTTTTGCCGATCCCTATGACGTTGGTCCCCGGAGAACTCACCAAAGAACGCCTCGAAGCTGTGACCTGATGCCAATAAAGCTTGGCAAGCTCATAAGACGCCTCAAAGCTTTGGGGCGAAAAAGCCCTGCTTAATCACCGCCAAATAGATCGCGCGTGAATACTTTCGCTTCCACGTCCAATAGATCATCATGCATTCGGTTGGTAACAATGAGATCCGCCTGCGCTTTAAATTCTGACAGCTCCTGAAAAACACGCGAGTTATAAAACTGCGCTTCTTCAATCGCGGGTTCATATACGATCACTTCCACGCCTTTCGCCTTCAAGCGCTTCATGATGCCTTGAATAGAGCTTTGACGAAAATTATCGCTCCCTGCTTTCATCACAAGGCGATAAATCCCAACGACTTTAGGAGCTTTCATCAAAATTTGATCTGCTAAAAAATCTTTGCGCGTTCGGTTCGCATCCACAATTGCGCGGATAAGATTTTGAGGTACATGATTATAATTTGCGAGCAGTTGCTTCGTATCTTTCGGCAAACAATATCCACCGTAGCCAAAAGAAGGATTATTATAATGCCCACCGATTCGTGGATCTAAACTTATCCCTTCGATAATTTGGCGCGCATCCATTCCTCCAGCCATTGCGTAGCTGTCTAATTCATTAAAAAATGCAACGCGCATAGCAAGATAGGTGTTTGCGAAGAGTTTAATGGCTTCCGCTTCATTGCTATCAACATAAAGCACCGGAACATCTTTCACGAGTGCCCCTTCGAGCAATAAATTCGCAAAAACCTCTGCGCGCTCTGATTTCTCCCCCACGATAATTCTGGAAGGGTATAAATTATCGTATAAAGCCCGCCCTTCTCGCAAAAACTCTGGCGAGAAGAAGATATTATCAGTCTCAAATCTCTTGCGTGTAGCCTCCACAAATCCCACGGGAATAGTAGATTTTATAACAATTGTAGCTTGTGGGTTGATAGCCAATACATCCATAATCACGGCTTCAACACTGGACGTATCAAAGTAGTTTGTTCTGGTATCATAGTTGGTTGGCGTTGCCACGATGACAAATTGTGCACCCTCATAAGCGATGGTTTTATCCATCGTGGCTGTAAGAGGCAGGTCTTTGTTTTTCAAAAAATCCGCTAAGTCTGCATCAGCGACTGGAGACTGCTTTGCATTGACGAGATCAACGCGCCCAGCATCCACATCAATCGCCACAACCTCACAAGATTGTGCCAATAAAACGGCATTTGACAAACCAACGTAACCAAGCCCCGCAACTGCAACTTTCATAACCGTCCTCATAAACACTTTTTAACAAATAATTTTTCTCAATACGGCTTAGTACAAACAATTCAATAAAAATAACACCCCTCGCTCCAATATATGCATTTATTTCAAACGCAATCTATGGTTGTATTGATACACTCAGATCAGAGACCCAGATCAAGGAGACGTGTTGTGATCACACCTGTTTTATTATGCGGCGGCGGCGGAACGCGCATGTGGCCGCTCTCGCGCAAGGATTACCCAAAGCAGTTTATTCAACTCACCTGCGAACAAACTCCATTTCAGCAATGTGCACTCCGGTTTTCCAATCATTCAACCCATTTCAAAGCCCCATATATTGTGACCAATGAGGCCTATCGTTTTATCGCGAAGAAGCAACTTGAAGATATAAAATCGCCATTCGAAACAATCATCCTTGAACCCGAGAATAAAGACACCGCAGCAGCTATTCTAACAGCAACACTTCACGCCGCGAGACACGATCCAAAAGCCTTAATACTCGTAGCGCCCTCAGATCACGATATCCCCGATAGCAAAGCTTTTCTCGAAACCGTAAAAAAAGCAACCCGCGCCGCCCAAAATGGGCAAATCATTACATTCGGCATCAACGCCACTCATGCTGAAACCGCTTATGGATACTTGAAGCTCCCAAAGCATAAACAGCAAGGCAATGCGATCTTGCCGCTAGAAAAATTCATCGAAAAGCCAGACTTACAGACGGCGAAAGAGATGGTCGCATCCGGCCAATACAAGTGGAATGCAGGTATTTTTCTCTTTCAAGCAGATATCTTCATTCAACTCGCGCAAAAGCTTCTTCCAGATATGTTCGAGCATGTCCAAAACGCTTTAGAATACGCGCAAAGCGATCTCTCCTTCTTGCGTTTAGATAGGAAAGAGTGGTCCAAAATTGACAGCATTTCAATTGATTACGCCATGATGGAAAAAATAGACAATATATCCGTGGCGCCTTACGCTTCTCAATGGTCTGATCTTGGGAGCTGGGAGGCCATTTGGAATCACGCAGAAAAAGATGCGCAAGGCGTGGCCGTTTCGGAAAACGCGCACGCGATTGATTGTGAGAACTCGCTTCTACGTTCAGAAGATAAATCAGTTGCATTGGTGGGGCTAGGCCTGAAAAACATTGCCGCCATCGCGATGAAAGATGCGGTCTTGGTGGTTAATATGGCCTGCACGCAAAGTATCAAAAAAGCGGTGGAAATTCTTCATGAAAAATACATCCCCCAAGCTGTTAGTTTGCCGAAAGAGCATCGCCCTTGGGGGTGGTTTGAGAGAATTAGTATTGGCGAGCATTTTTTAGTCAAACGTATCTTCGTGGATCCAGGCGCATCACTCTCCCTACAAAGCCATCTTCACAGGGCCGAACATTGGGTAGTGGTGGAAGGGACAGCCCGCGTCACCATCAACCACAAAAGCAAAACACTCTCTGCCAACGAATCAACCTATGTCCCCCAAGGGGCCATTCACCGCTTAGAAAATCCTGGCACTCAGCCCGTTGTCCTCATAGAGATCCAAAGCGGCGCTTATCTCGCAGAGGATGATATTACGCGATATGAAGACCTATATGAGCGCGTTTAAGTCAAAATAATTCGAGCACTTTTTCTTAAAATGCGGTAAACTCGCCCGTATCTTAAATGTACATAGGTCCCGCATATGAAAAAAAATGAGCAAATCTCAACAACAGCAGATTATTTCGAAAACAGCGCAATGCCCAAAGCGCGGGTCATTCATGCAAACTCAGATACGCCGAGCACAGTCGAGCAACAAGAAATCCCCGCCGCCCTCTCTAAGAAGCCTGTAGAAAAGAAAAGCCCTGCGGAATGGGCATATCAAAGGCTTGTTCTCTACATCAAAAACTTTGAAGAGCAGCTTGATAGCTCGCATGAAATTGCAATGGGATTTGCGGGATCTGAAACAGGGGTTTTACGCATCGAAGGGATCGGCCATTTCGACCCAGATATAATTACCTTTTACGGCACAGATCAAAGCGGCGCAAAAACACAACTCATCCAGCATGTTTCTCAACTCTCCGTCATGTTGCGCGCGTTACCGAAGGTTCAAGAGGCCAAAGAGCCCAATCGCATCGGCTTTAGATTAATCGAAGAACTCGAGAAAGAGGATGCATAATCTTCAATCTGCCCGTGACAGATCGTTTACAATCAGCTATGAAAACGCAAAATATGAAAGGATTATTTAAATGTCTGAGCATAAGCACGGTGAAATGGATATTTCCGTACAAGAAAAAACGTTCGAAGGCTTTATCAAATGGTCAATCTGCGTTGGAGCCGCATCTATTGCGATTCTCGTATTATTGGCAGTTTACAACGCATAATCTTCGCTAAGCGCATCGTAAAAGCCCATATGTTTCAAAATAAATCTATGTCTTTCTTAAGAGCCATCTTCTTGCTGGCTCTTTTTGCATTAAGTGCTTGCAGCACAGCTGAACCTATATGGGCGCCTGATGACTTTGTTGAACGGCAAACTTATAAAGATGACAGCCCGACCAGCATCACACTTTATACTGTCATCAGCAATCAATCCGGTTTCGGAGGGCATTCCGCCCTCTTGATCAACGCCCCCTCTCAGCGCGTCATGTTTGATCCCGCAGGTACATTTAAGCACCCGCACCTCCCAGAGCGCAACGATGTTCTATTTGGCATGAGCGACTTGGCTGTCGATGTCTATGTCGACTATCATACAAGGGCGACTTGGCACGTTGTCGAGCAAAAACTCAACGTTGATCCTCAAACTGCGAATATCATTTTAAACAAAGCCCTCAATCACGGCGCAGCTTCAAAAGCGCTTTGTGGCGCAAGCGTCTCTTCTATCTTGGCCTCAACACCCGGCTTTGAAAGCTTGTCGAAAACATATTTTCCAAAAAGCATCATGAAATGGATGGCAAAACAGCCAGGCGTGAGAACGGAAAGATATTTTTCAGATCGAGTGGAGAACATTGGGGCAACCATCAAAGTCCCAGCTCTTTTGCTCCCAGTCGCAAATCAGTAACGCTAAATTTGATGCGATGATTAACTCAGCGCATCAATATAGCAGGCTGCCGTTTGTGCAAGTTTTTCGGGCTGATCATCGCGTCTGAAAAATTCAGTAAATCCAACCTCAGGCATCACGAGATAACTATGCGTTGAGTGATCAACGAGGTAATATTCTGGATCGCCATCTTGCTTTTTAAAATATGTTTTATAAGCTTTGGAGGCCGCTGTCGTTTGCTCCAATGTGCCCGTCAGCCCGATCATGTCTTCGTGAAATAAATCCGTATAATCCGCGACAACCTCGACTGTATCTCTTTCTGGGTCGATGGTTATAAATGCCGTTTGCACATCATAGCCTGCCTCTTGCAGCAAATCTTGTGCTTGCGCATTACGCGCATTATCAAGCGGGCAAACATCTGGGCAAAACGTATACCCGAAATAAAGAATGGTCGGTTTTGTGAACACCTCTTGATCTGTCACAATCTGCCCATCTTCACGCATCAACTCAAAAGGCCCGCCAATCGCGCCCGCCCCTCCGCTGATCGCACTCGCCCTACAATCCGCAAATATATCCGCATTCCTATTTTGGGACACCCAAACAGCCGTAACGGCAATAACCGCAGATAATGCAATGGATGAAGCGGCTATATATTTTTTGACTGACATTAGAGACTTTCCAAACCATCTGAAGTAAATCTTGTATCTCATCATATAAATCGCCGAACGCCGAAAAAGGCGCAAGAGAAAAGCTTGATGGCAAGATAAAATCTTTGTCATCTCAGCCCCGCTTAAAATCGGCTTAAAAATCCTTTTTACAGCAGAGTTGTTAGAATCTTACAGGAAAATAAAAAAAACGTGAGAATTTGAGTCTCAAAATCTTGCAGGAGCGAAATCCCCTCCCTATATACCCTCAAGAACAACCGCCAGAATAACTGGTATTTATTATTGGGATCAACGAAGGGTGCTTAATCAGGCCCTGAGTTTCAACATCGCCTAAGAGAGGATCTTAAATCATGGCAAAAGTCATTGGTATTGACCTTGGTACAACCAACTCTTGCGTCGCTATTATGGATGGCGCGCAACCACGTGTAATCGAAAATGCTGAAGGCGCACGCACAACGCCGTCAATCGTAGGCTTCACAGAAGATGAACGCCTTGTTGGCCAAGCTGCGAAACGCCAAGCGGTTACAAATCCAGATAACACTGTTTTCGCTGTTAAGCGTTTAATCGGCCGCCGCGCTGATGATGCTGCAATTGCAAAAGATAAAAAGCACCTTCCATACGCTGTTGTCGATGGCGGCAATGGTGATGCTTGGGTTGAAGTGCGTGATGAGAAATACTCACCATCACAAATCTCAGCTTTCATTCTTGGTAAGATGAAAGAAACAGCCGAATCATATCTTGGTGAAGACGTCACGCAAGCTGTTATCACAGTGCCTGCGTATTTTAACGACGCACAGCGCCAAGCGACAAAAGACGCCGGCAAAATCGCAGGCCTTGAAGTGCTTCGCATTCTCAACGAGCCAACAGCGGCGGCACTTGCATATGGTCTTGATAAAGACGAAACAAAAACAATCGCGGTTTACGACCTTGGTGGCGGTACATTCGATGTGACTGTTCTCGAGCTTGGTGATGGCGTTTTTGAAGTACAAGCAACAAACGGCGACACATTCTTGGGTGGTGAAGATTTCGATATGCGTATCGTTTCTCACCTTGCTGATGAGTTCAAAAAAGCAAACGGCGTTGATCTTACAAAAGATAAAATGGCCCTTCAGCGTCTTAAAGAAGCTGCAGAAAAAGCTAAAATCGAGCTTTCATCTTCAAACCAAACTGAGATCAACCAGCCGTTCATCTCAATGGATCCAAACTCAGGCCAGCCTTTGCACCTCGTTGTAAAACTTACACGTGCGAAGCTTGAAAGCCTTGTTTCTGATCTCATCAAACGCTCTATGGATCCGTGTAAAGCGGCTCTTAAAGACGCTGGTCTTTCAACATCAGACATCGACGAGGTTGTTCTCGTAGGTGGTATGACACGTATGCCTAAGGTTATTGCAGAAGTTACTAAGTTCTTCGGCAAAGAGCCAAACAAAGGCGTGAACCCAGACGAAGTTGTTTCTATCGGTGCAGCCATTCAAGGTGCAATCATCGGCGGAGCAGGGGAATACAAAGATATTCTTCTTCTTGATGTTACTCCATTGTCTTTCGGTATCGAAACCGAAGGC
>CALLMA010000043.1 GCA_938008015.1 uncultured Celeribacter sp. | reverse complement strand
TGTGATGAGTATCGAGCTTTCAGAAGCCGAAAAAATTGCAACGAACAATCGCACGATGCTTCAATCTCTTGAGATTATCCGCCGCCGCGTGGATGAAGTGGGAACACGCGAACCAACCATCCAGCGACAAGGCGATGATCGTATTTTGATACAGGTGCCTGGCATTGGTTCCGCATCTGAGCTTAAATCTATTATCGGAACAACAGCAAAACTTGGTTTTCACGCTGTCAAAGAAACGACGTTTGATCCTGATACCCCTGTTGGCGCAAGAGAATTTCTTGCTCCAGATGTGTCGCAAGAAGGCGTTTATTATGTTTTGGACAAATCGCTCGTTGTTTCAGGCGATGATTTAACAGATAGCCAGCCTGCCTTCGATCAAAACGGTCAACCTGCTGTTACATTTCGTTTTAATCCTGCTGGTGCACGTCAATTTGGCGACCATACAGCGCAAAACATCGGATCACTTTTCGCCATTGTTCTCGATAATGAAGTTATTTCTGCGCCTCGTATTAATGAAGCGATTAGAGGTGGATCTGGCCAAATTACCGGAAATTTCAACATCGAAGAAAGCACAGAGCTTTCGATCTTGCTGCGCGCTGGTGCTTTGCCTGCGAAAATCAATTTTCTTGAAGAGCGTACCATCGGCCCAGAGTTGGGTGCCGATAGTGTAGAGGCCGGTAAGATTGCAACGATCGTTGCTTTCGTGGGCGTCTTGATTTTTATGTTCGCATGTTACGGAACATTTGGTGCATTCGCCAATATTGCGCTCATTATCAACGTTGGCTTGCTGTTTGGTTTGCTATCAGTCATTGGCGCGACACTGACCTTGCCAGGCATTGCGGGTATCGTTTTGACGGTCGGTATGGCTGTTGACGCTAATGTGTTGGTCTTTGAGCGCATTCGAGAAGAATTGAAAAAATCAAAATCTGTCGCACGAGCGATTGAACTCGGCTATGAGAAAGCGCTCTCAGCCATTATTGATGCAAATATTACGACGATTTTGACCGCGGCAATCCTCTTTATAATGGGTTCTGGCCCTGTAAAAGGATTTGCGGTTACTTTGTTCTTCGGGATCATCACCTCAGTCTTCACTGCGATCTATGTAACACGCTTACTGATTTCTATGTGGTATGGCCGCAAAAATCGCAAAGGCTGGCAATTAAAAGGCCTGCGCCTCGTAAAAGAAGGCACAAAAATTGATTTCTTTAAAACAGGCAAAATAACACTCAGCTTATCGGGCGTCGTTGCTTTTGCATCTGTGATGCTATTCGTTGTGATGGGGCTAAACTTTGGTATTGATTTCAGGGGCGGAACGACAATTAGAACCCAAGCTGAAAACTCTATTGATATCTCAGCTTACCGCACCGTTCTTGAGCCTTTAGAGCTTGGTGATGTCTCTATTACCCAAGTGTTTGATCCAAATTTCGAGGAAGATCAACATGTTGCTATGGTTCGAATTGAGGCACAAAATGAAGTTGAAGCTGTCTCTGTGGCCACGTTGGACATTGTTGAAGACGCTTTGAAAACTGTTGATCCGACGTTGGTTTTCCAATCTGTTGAGAGTGTCGGGCCTAAAGTCTCCGGAGAATTGATTAACACGGCTGTTTACGCTGTGATCGCGGCGATTGCTACGGTTCTATTCTATATTTGGTTGCGCTTTGAGTGGCAATTTGCATTGGGAGCGGTTGCTGCGCTTGTCCATGATGTTGCCATAACAATTGGTATTTTCGCGTTGTTTAAGATCCCATTTGATCTCTCTATTATCGCAGCGCTCCTCACAATCGTTGGGTATTCACTCAATGATACTGTCGTTGTGTTTGACCGCGTCCGAGAAAATCTGCGCAAGTATAAAAAGCGTGATCTCAAAGACGTTTTAAACCTTTCGATCAATGAAACCTTAAGTCGTACGATTATGACATCTGGTACAACGCTTGTTGCCTTGATTTCTCTTCTCGTTTTAGGTGGAGATGTGATCCGTGGGTTCGTCTTTGCCATGACATTAGGTATCATTGTTGGCACATGGTCTTCCGTGTTTGTGGCGTCAAATATCCTCTCTTTCTTAGGCGTGAAGCGCGATTGGGATAAAAAAGATCTGACACCTGGAATTCAAGCGGATGGATCTGCCCCATAAGTGCAATTTATGATTGCTAAGAGAATGGCATGACGTTTCTGTGCCATTCTTTATTCCCCCTTGCTTGAGCAAAATAGAGTTTCTATGACTTAATCACGATGATATTAAATGCAGAAAATCTATCTATTTCCCGATCGGGGCTACCTATCATTGAAGGGTTGAACTTTTCTTTATCCTCAGGGGATATTTTGAAAGTTATTGGCCAAAACGGAGTCGGAAAAACAACACTTCTTCGAACCATTGCTGGGCTACAGCCTATATATCATGGCTCAATTGATGTTGAGGATGATAATATCGTTTATAGCGCCCATTCAAATGGCATGAAATCCGCTCTTACTGTGACAGAAAACTTAAAGTTTTGGGCTGATATTTATGGTTCTTCTGATATCAGGGATGCCCTTTTGAGTTTTGATTTAATAAAGTTGAAGGATCGATACGCGGGCAGGTTATCGGCTGGGCAAAAAAGACGCCTTTCTCTTGCCCGATTGGTATTAAGTCAAAAACGGCTTTGGATTTTGGATGAGCCAACAACCTCCCTTGATCAAAAATCCATTTCGTATTTCACGCAAGCGCTAGAGCATCATATTGAGCGTGGAGGGGCCGCAATTATTGCGACGCATCTGGAGATCAACATCCTCTCAAAAACGATCAATCTAAATTCCTTCAAGGCAAAGCCACGTAGCGATGAGCATCGCTTGGATGCCTTTGATGAGGCCTTTTTATGACAAGTATTTTATGGCGCGACATAATTCTTGCATTTCGATCTGGCGGTGGGTTTGGCCTTGGTGTTGGTTTATTTCTCATCATTGTCGTCTTGGTTCCCTTTGCAATTGGATCGAACGTGCAAGATTTGCAATCAGTTGCTGCTGGAATGTTGTGGATCGGGGCGCTTTTGGCCTGTCTTATATCTTTAGACCGGATATTCGCGCTCGATTATGAAGATGGCACGCTAGATCTTCTTGCCACCTCTCCGATTCCCCTTGAAGGGGTTGTTGCTATGAAGGCGGTTGCGCATTGGATCACAACATCTTTTCCTCTGATCATCATTGCACCGCTCTTAGGGTTTTTGCTTCATTTGCCTGAAAAAGCTTATATATGGTTGATACTCTCGCTTTTTCTCGGGACACCCGCATTATCTTTTATCGGGAGTTTTGGCGCGGCATTGACGGTTGGTGTTAAAAGAGGGGGCTTGCTTTTATCTCTTCTCATCCTTCCCCTTTATATCCCAACGCTTATTTTTGGGGTTGAAGTGATAAAGCGGGGCGTTGAGGGCGCATCTATCCAAACGCCTTTGCTTTTATTGACGTCAATTTCATTGCTTTCAATCGCGATATTGCCTCTCGCAGCGGCGGCGGCTTTACGAATTTCATTGCGCTAAATTTCCTTTAAGAAAACCGCTTTATTATACTGCATGAAAGCTTTATATGAAGAGTGTTGAAATTTACTAGCTCTGGCTTACTAAGATAAAGGAACGCTCTATGCGCGATCTTAAAATTCCTCAAGAACGTCATCCTGAAAAAGCAAAGAAGCCAGACAATGCGCAACCGCGTAAACCGGATTGGATTAGAGTAAAAGCGCCTACATCTGAAGGCTATAAGCAAACTCAGAAAATCATGCGTGAAAATAAGCTTGTCACAGTTTGTGAAGAAGCGGGTTGTCCGAATGTTGGCGAATGTTGGAGCCAAGGCCATGCGACCATGATGATCATGGGGGAGGTCTGTACGCGAGGATGTACTTTTTGCAATGTGGCGACAGGTAAACCACCTGAAGATTTGGATGTTTTCGAACCAGGGCGTGTGGCTCATGCCGTTGAAAAGCTTGGTTTGAACCATGTGGTCATCACATCTGTTGATCGTGACGATGTTGAAGATGGGGGGGCTGAGCATTTTGCGATGACAATTCGCGCGGTTCGAAAACGCGCCCCAAATACAACAATTGAAATTTTGACACCAGATTTTTTGCGCTGTGATCCATCTGTTTTAGAAATCGTTGTGGAAGCAAAGCCTGATGTTTTTAACCATAATTTGGAGACAGTCCCGGGGCTTTATCCTGAGGTGCGCCCTGGCGCGCGCTATTTCCATTCTCTTCGCTTATTGCAAAGGGTGAAGGAATTGGATCCAACGATGTTTACAAAATCAGGTATCATGGTGGGTCTTGGCGAAGATAAGCAAGGTGTTGTTCAGGTGATGGATGATATGCGCGCGGCAGATATTGATTTTCTTACAATCGGTCAGTACTTGCAGCCCACGCCAAAACATCACCGCGTTGATCGTTTTGTAACGCCAGATGAATTCGCAACTTATGAAAAAACAGCATATAATAAAGGCTTTTTGATGGTCTCTGCCTCTCCTTTGACGCGTTCATCTTATCATGCGGGCGATGATTTTCAGCGCCTTCGTAAAAATAGATTGAAAAAGCTTGGGCAGGTTTAAGTTTTGAGAAATGATCAGTTTGAAATTTTTCTAGGAACACAGCCTGGATTGGAAGATGTCTTGCTTGAAGAGGCGCTTGAGCTTGGGTTTGAAAGTGCAGAGCAGGTCGGCGGCGGCGTTGTTTTTCAAGGCGGATGGGAAGATGTTTGGCGTGCCAATCTAATGTCTCGCTGTGCGGCGCGTGTATTGGCTAGAATTGGAAATTTCCGCGCCTTTCACTTAGCGCAGCTTGATAAAAGAGCGCGAAAGTTTGATTGGGGATATTTTTTATCTAAAGATCAATCTGTGCGCGTTGAAGTTGTTACTGGTAAGCGCAATAAAATTTACCATGCTGGCGCTGCTCAAGAGCGCATTGAGCGTGCGATAAACGAAGAGCTTGGCTGCCCGATAGAAGCTGAAGCTGCTGTTGTTATTAAAACGCGTATCGAAGATGATCTTGTGATGTTTTCCATCGATACTTCTGGAGAAGCTCTTCATAAGCGCGGCTTTAAGGCTGCTGTTGGCAAAGCGCCGATGCGCGAGAGTATGGCGGCGTCATTTCTGCGTGCTTGTGGGTATAATGGGAGTGAGCCTGTCGTTGATCCGATGTGTGGCTCTGGTACTTTTATCATTGAGGCCGCCGAAATTGCTTCTGGCTTAATGCCTGGACGAGAGCGAAAGTTTGCATTTGAGGCTCTGAAGAGCTTTGATCTGAAAAGATTTAATCAGTTAAAAGCCTCGCTACAAGGCCATGCTTGCTCTCAAAAGTTTTATGGGTCTGATCGCAATGTTCAGGTCATTGGGTTTGCGGGCGAGAATGCGCAAAGGGCAGGGGTTGATAGCGTTTGTGAGTTTAAGCCTATTCCTTTGAGTAATATAGAGCCGCCTGAAGAGAGAGGCTTGATCATTGTGAACCCTCCCTATGGTGCGAGAGTCGGGAAGAAAAACGATCTGTTTTCGCTTTATGGGGCCTTTGGTGAGAAGATAAAGAAAGATTTTTCTGGCTGGCGTGTTGGATTAATAACATCCGACGAAAAACTTGCCTTTGCGACAGGTCTGAAGTGGCGCAATATCAGTGCGCCCATTGCTCATGGCGGCCTTAAAGTGAAATTATATTCACTTTAAGAAAGTAATTCTTTGGCAATGGTAGGAAGATCTCTATAGTCTTGCATTGCTCTATCTGGCGAGAGATGTAAAATCTCATCGCCTTGAGGGCCAAATGTAACGAGCACACAAGGGATGTTGCACGCAAGGGCTGTATCTCTATCTGTTTTTGTATCGCCAATTAAAATGCTATTTTCCACAGTGCCGCCAGCCTGAAGAACACTTTCAATATAGGGCTTTGGATCAGGCTTTGAAATGCCCACAGTTTGCGCACCAATGAGTGAGCTAAAGTGGTGCCTGATATCAAGCTGTATAAGAAGTTTTTCTGCCAGATATTCAGGCTTATTTGTGCAAACACCTAAGGTGTAACCCTCATCAAGAAGGCGTGCCAAAGTCGCTTCAACATGCGCATATAATGTGGTGTGTTGGGCGATATTGTCCTCATAATGGGTCAGCAAAACTTGGTATTGAGTTTCAATCTCGTCTGCCGATAGCGAAATGCCCAATCGTGAATAACCCAGCCTCAACATCGCCCGCCCACCTTGAAAAGCGGTTGCTTTATCATCTATTGGATCAAGTGCAATATTAAGCTTGGCGGAGCTGAATGCAGCATTGGCTGCCGCAATGAGGTCGGCAGAAGTATCCGCTAAAGTGCCATCTAAATCAAAAATAATAGTTTTCATGTTACTTCCTTCAGCGGCATTGAGCGAGAAATGGCTAATGTTTGAAATGTATCGTTACGAAAAGTGATGCTATATTTTGCCGCTCGAGCTGTTAATTTTCTTGCGTCCCTTGCAGCTTTCGCGTCTATGACTAAAACATAGTTACTTTAGTTTAATTGAGGTCTTTCCTCAAGAATCAAAATGTAGGAATGACTCTATGCCAACCGCTTTTATTCTTCTCGCCGCAGGTAAGGGAAGCCGAATGAATTCGGAACTTCCGAAAGTTCTTCATCAAATCGGCAATGAACCACTCTTTGCCCATGCCTTAAAAGCGGGCAGAACACTTAATCCAGAGCGCATTGTCGCTGTGGTTGGGCATGGAGGCGATCTTGTTTCAAAAGCGGCCAAAGCAATATCTGATGATATTGCGATTGTCCAACAGCTCGAACAACTTGGCACTGCGCATGCGGTATTGCAAGCGAGAGAAGCTTTAGATGGTTTTGATGGGGATGTTGTAATCCTTTACGGAGATACGCCATTCATTTCTGAAGACACATTAGAGAAAATGACAAAAGCCCGAGCGAATGCGGATGTTGTTGTTTTGGGATTTGAGGCGGATGATCCGGCACGCTATGGTCGCTTGGTGATGGATGGCGATAAATTATCTCGCATCGTCGAGTTCAAAGACGCCACAAAAGAAGAAAAAGAGATCACGCTTTGTAATTCAGGGCTTGTTTGCGCAGATGCATCTGTTTTGTTTGAGCTTTTAGAAAAAGTCGGGAATGATAATGCTGCGGGTGAATATTATCTTCCAGATGTTGTTGAAATTGCGTGGAATAATGGCAAAACGGCCACATCAGTTACTTGCGATGAAAGTGAAACTTTAGGAATAAATACACGCTCAGAACTTGCGAAAGCTGAGAACCTTTTTCAAGAGATCAAACGCACAGAAGCGCTTGAGAATGGTGTCACTTTAATCGCCCCTCAGACGGTGTTCTTTTCAATGGATACAGTTGTAGGGCGCGATAGTATTATTGAGCCTAATGTAGTTTTTGGCCCTCAAGTGACGGTGGAAAGCGGTGTTAAAATTCGCGCATTTTCTCATCTTGAAGGGTGCCATGTTTCACTGGGTTCGAGTGTTGGGCCTTACGCACGATTGCGCCCTGGGGCGGAGCTGTCGAATAATACGCATGTTGGAAACTTTGTTGAGATCAAAAATGCCATTATCGGCGAAGGCACTAAAGTAAACCACCTCTCCTATGTTGGTGATGCAGAAATCGGCGCTGGTACGAATGTCGGCGCAGGGACAATCACTTGTAATTATGATGGTGTTTTCAAGCATAAAACAACAATTGGGGATCATGCATTTATTGGCTCAAATACAATGCTTGTTGCACCCGTTTCGATTGGCGATCACGCGATGACTGCTTCTGGCTCGGTGATCACAAATAATGTTGAAAATGAGGCTCTTGCGATTGCGAGAGCAAAGCAGGTGAATAAAACCGGCCTTGCGAAGAGAATGTTTGATAAGTTACGTTCTCTTAAAGCAAAGAAATCTGAGGGTTAAGCATATGTGTGGCATAGTTGGTGTATTAGGACTCCATGAAGCGGCTCCGATCTTAGTGGAAGCCTTAAAAAAGTTAGAATATCGTGGATATGATAGCGCTGGGATTGCGACGGTAAATAACGGCAGGCTTGAGAGGCGTCGTGCTGTCGGAAAGCTTGTTAATCTATCCGATCGTTTGGTTCATGAGCCATTGGCTGGAAAAGCTGGAATTGGGCATACACGCTGGGCGACACATGGTGCGCCCTCAGAAGTCAACGCGCATCCGCATCAAGCAGGTCCTGTAGCTGTTGTCCATAATGGTATCATCGAAAATTTCCAAGATTTGCGCGATGAGCTTGCTCAAAAAGGGTATGTTTTTCAAACACAAACAGATACTGAGACAGTTGCCTTGCTCACACAATTTCATCTGGAGCAGGGTTTGGCGCCAGTTGAAGCAGCAAAAGCAACAATTGCGAGATTGCGTGGTGCTTACGCGCTTTGCTTCTTATTTGATGGGCATGAAGATCTGCTTGTCGCGGCACGTCAAGGTTCGCCTCTCGCCATTGGTCATGGTGTTGGTGAGATGTTTGTTGGTTCAGATGCGATTGCTTTGGCACCAATGACGAATGAGATTACCTATCTCAATGAGGGTGATTTTGCTATTATCACACGCAACTCCCTCGATATTTTTGATGTTGATGGCCAAGCTGTGGTTCGTGAAAAGAAGAATGTTTCCATTGATGCTACGCGAGTGGAAAAATCTGGCCATAAGCACTATATGGCAAAAGAGATAGCGGAGCAGCCTGTCGTGATCTCGGAAGCGGTTCGATATTATCATGGGCTTGAGGATCAAGACAGCGGCCGACTTGATGAAATAGATTTTACGCAGTTCGATCGAATACTCATGGTTGCATGTGGTACTGCGTATTATGCTTGTTTTACAGCAAAATACTGGTTTGAGCAGATCGCAAGAATACCAGTTGAAGTGGATGTTGCTTCCGAGTTTAGATATCGAGAAGCGCCTATATCGCCTCGCACTTTAGCAATTTTCGTGAGCCAATCTGGTGAAACGGCTGATACTCTCGCAGCCCTTCGGTATGTGAGTGGAAAAGCCGATAAAATTTTGACGATTACAAATTCAGCAGAAAGCTCAATGGCACGCGAAAGCGATTGGACGTTGCCTATTTTAGCAGGCGTTGAAATAGGTGTTGCCTCCACAAAAGCGTTTACATGTCAGCTCACAGTCCTCCTCATTCTCACAATCGAGGCCGCTTTAAGTAAAAAGGCAATTTCTGCGGATGAGGCACGCCATAAAATCATCGCACTTAGAACGCTGCCAGGGCTGATGAGCCAAGCGCTTGAGTTGCGTGACGTAATCGATTTGATTGCGCAAGAGCTGAGTGAAGTGTCTGATGTTCTATTCTTGGGCAGAGGGGCAATTTATCCGCTGGCGTTAGAGGGCGCGCTTAAACTAAAAGAAATCAGTTATATACACGCCGAAGGTTATGCTTCAGGTGAGTTAAAGCATGGCCCGATTGCACTCGTTGATCCGCAAACGCCAATTATTGTTTTAGCACCGCGAGATCGTTTGTTTGAAAAGACAGTGTCGAATATGCAAGAGGTTATGGCGCGGGGAGGTAAGGTTATATTGATTTCAGATGCTCAAGGCCTCAAAGAAGCGGGCGCTGATGTTTGGAAGACAATTGAAATGCCGCCTGTCTCGGATGAAATTGCTCCGATACTCTATGCCGTTCCTGCGCAGATGATTGCTTATCATACAGCTGTTGCCAAAGGTACGGATGTTGATCAGCCGCGAAATTTAGCTAAATCTGTTACTGTGGAGTAATTGGATGACGGTTTTCAATCCAACGCTTCGATTGGATGGTATGCTTGTTGGAATGCGTAAGGCTGTCCCGCTTGATTTTGGGGCGCTTTATGCGGCTGCTAGTGACAAGGCGATTTGGAAGCAACACCCTGATAAAGATCGTTGGAAAGAAGATCGTTTTCGCACGATTTTTGATGAAGGGGTGAACTCACCTGAAGGCATGTATGTCATTGGGCATTATGAGAGTAATCAGATTATTGGTACGACCCGATTTTATGGAAGCACGGAGTGTTCAACACGCATAGGATATAGTTTTTTAGCAAAGAAATTTTGGGGAACGGGCATTAATTCTGAGATTAAATTCTTGATGCTCAATCATGCATTTTCGTATAAAAATAGAGTTTATTTTGATATTGGCGCACAAAATAAAAGATCACGAAAAGCCGTTGAAAAATTGGGGGCGAGGCTCTCTCAAAAGCCTATGGGGGGTAAGGTTGAATATGTACTGCGGCCTGAATTCGCAGCGCTAGGCTTTGTGTCTGCTGGGAGTGGAGCGAATAGAAAAACATCATGTTCATGTTGTTGATGTAGGCTTTTGTTTGCTGCCACAATGAGCTATGGTTCACTTTACGCTCCATATTTGAAAGTAACTAAATGACACACTCTGTGCAAAACTGCTTAGATGAATTTGAAACTTTGCGCGACGAGGCGCGCGCGAAAGGCTTGCAAGATAGCTTTGGTGAGGGTGAGTACTTTGGTGTTTCGCCGCAGGCTTTAGAAAATTTAGCTCGAACATTGCGGCAAGAGATTTCGATCGCAGATCGCATCGTGTTGTCGCAAAGCTTGTGGGAGCAAGGCGCGCATGAGGCGAAAATTTTGGCTGCGAAGCTTTTCACGGCCGCGCGCATTAAAGATGATGATGTTATTTGGCAAAAACTCACCTCCTGGCTCGATGAAGAAAAGAATTGGGCTATTTTAGATGCTTTATGTGCCGCGGGCGCGCGTCGATTGATAAGCGATTTAACCAGAATACAGTGGGTGGAAGAGCGCGCGTATTCTGAGGATGCTATGCACAGACGCATTGTGATTAACCTAACTGCAATACTCGCAAAGCAAACGCATCCGAATGAGCAGGAGCAAATTGCTCTTGATCAGGCGTGTGATTGGCTGCCTGTCTTTTTAGAAGATACGCGAAACGATGTTCGCCGTAGCGCAGAAACTTGGATGCGCAGCTTAAAGAAGCATCATTTTAAAAAAGCACGCATGATTAGGCAAATCGTTGCAGAGCGATCAGGGGCCTAATCTTACAGGTGTTTATGAGGGAATAATAAAAAAAAGGCCGAGCATTGCTCGGCCAAAAAGTTCAACAGGGAGTAAAATCGAAAAGCATTTCTTCTCAAGCGATTTGTATCTAACCTATGTCTTTGGGGCCAATTTTTCAAGATCAAGAGCCGAGATGATTGTGCAACCCCGCTATGCTTGGAATGCATAATGTTTTGTTAATAATTTACATTTTTACGAGCTGGTGGTGTATGTATTTAAAAAAGGGCAGCTCAATCACTTGGGGCTTGTTTAAAAATGCTCAGTTTTGCTATTGATATAGAAATACTAATGAAAAGGGTTTGCAGATGAGCGATTCAATTAACTACGGTGCGTTAATGCATGATGCTATGCGTGGCTTAATCCGTAAGGTGTTAGAAAAAATTGCATCTGATGGCTTGCCTGGCGATCATCATTTTTTCATTTCCTTTGATACATGTGTTGCAGGCGTGAAAATTGCGGATTGGATTAAGGAGCGATACCCTGAAGAGATGACGATCGTGATCCAAAACTGGTTTGATAACTTGGAAGTCGATGAAGATGGTTTTGGAATTTCTTTGAATTTTGGCGACACGCCAGAGCATCTTTATATTCCCTATGATGCTGTTCAAACTTTCGTTGATCCATCTGTAGAATTTGGTCTTCGCTTTGATGCGCCAGATTTTGAGGATGATGATTTTTCTGACCCAATTTCAGAAACAGCGGATATAAGTGAATTTGCGCCGCAAGAGTCCAGCTCGAAGGAAGATCAGAGCTCGGAGGAGGCAAAGGTGAGTTCTGAGAATAAGGGGCAGGGCGAAGTGGTCTCTTTAGATCAGTTTCGAAAGCAGTAGAATTTTCCATAAGAATATGGTGAAGTTGAAATAATCTCTAATATCTCGCTTCAAGTGCCTCGCTTTGTGTTGCAGATAATTCATAGCTTAGATAAACCAAGCTTGAAATTTATATCCGGAGGATGATTATGAGCGCGACCCGTACAGAAACTGACAGCTTTGGCCCTCTAGAAGTGCCATCAAATAAATATTGGGGCGCACAAACTCAGCGTTCCATTATTAATTTTCCTATTGGCTGGGAGCAACAGCCACGTCCGATCGTGCGTGCGCTTGGTGTTGTGAAGCAGGCATGTGCGATGGAAAACCTAGCACAAGGCAATATTGAAAAAGAACTTGCAGATGCCATTATTGCGGCGGCTGGTGAGGTCATTGAAGGTAAATTCGATGACAACTTCCCGCTTGTTGTTTGGCAGACAGGCTCTGGCACGCAATCAAATATGAATGCGAATGAGGTTATTTCAAACCGCGCGATTGAAATCTTGGGTGGTGTGATGGGATCCAAATCACCAGTGCACCCAAATGACCATTGTAATATGGGGCAATCATCGAATGATACATTCCCAACGGCAATGCATGTTGCGATAGGAATGCAGGCGCGTGATGTTTTATTGCCTGGGTTAAATAAGCTTGCGGATGCATTAGAAGCAAAAGCTGAAGAATTTAAAGATATCATCAAAATTGGCCGTACGCACACGCAAGATGCGACGCCTTTGACTTTAGGTCAAGAATTTGGCGGCTATGCGCATCAAGTGCGCATGGGTATCAAACGTGTTGAGATGTGCTTGCCTGCAATCTATGAACTCGCACAAGGCGGTACAGCTGTTGGTACGGGTTTGAACACAAAGAAGGGCTGGGCTGAAGCCGTTGCCGCGCATATGGCGGAAATTACTGATTTGCCATTTGTCACCGCGCCAAATAAATTTGAAGCGCTTGCAGCTCATGATGCTATGGTCATGTTCTCAGGGGCTCTTAAGACGGTTGCAGGCTCACTCTTTAAAATTGCCAATGACATGCGTCTTCTCGGTTCTG
>CALLMA010000042.1 GCA_938008015.1 uncultured Celeribacter sp. | reverse complement strand
TTAATGAATATCAATACCTTTTTGACGCTGCATTACCGCTTTAGTTTAGTGCCAAAACTTTAATGGAAAATTTCTACACTTTTTTCCCATAAAAACAAGGCTATTGGAGATGCTTCCTGTGACTGTTGATTTCTTAACTGCCCCGCAAACACCGTAAAAATACAATACAGAAATATACCTACTTAATTTACGTTAAGTCATCTCTACATGCAAGCAACATGCTACAATAACCCGAACACCCCTTAACAAACGCACAAACCTGAACATACACCCCCTTCAAGATTCGAAAGCTGCTCGCACTAAAGGGCTCTGCTCCAAAATCTTGTTGATTGTTTGAAACTGCCAACAACAGTGGCAGATTTGCTAATGAGCTTCGATGGCCCTGTTCCAAAAATCTTCACTTTCGAACTGAAGATAAGATGCCGATTAGCGGTGCGTAGCGATATGCTTGCAAAAGGCCCCAGCATATATGCCGAGGCCTTCGAATTTAACATTTATGAAGCTTTTAGCCAATTCGCGCATTATCATTGCGCTTGATGGCAACTAAACTTGAGCGCGCTAGTTTCCCGTCACCATCTGGAAAGGGTGCTGAAGGGTGCTGAATGCCAACAAACATCGTTCTGCGATCAGCTGACCATGTTAGGCCCGTTACCTCAGCGCCGAATGGGACAGTCATGAAGCGCTCAATTTTTCCAGTGACGGGATCACCCGCGAGCATTTGGTTGTTGCCCATGCCCTCAAAATCACCTTCATTTTTGTAGTTCCCATCCGTTTGTATCCAAAGCAGACCCGTCGTATCAAACATCATGCCATCTGGCGAATTAAACAGGTTACCCCTATTGATATTCTCTGAGCCGGCGTAGGCATCACTATGCACATTTGGGTTGCCTGCCATCACATATAGATCCCAAGTGAAATCATCAGAGGTGTGATCGTCATTGGCCGGCCACCAGCGCAGGATTTGGCCGTATTTATTGGCTTCACGCGGATTTGGCCCGCCTACGGGCGCTTCATCACCACCGGCGTTCGTTTTTATGCCGCGGTTTTTATTATTTGTTAATGCACAATAACATTCAACAGCGATTGGATTAACCGCAACCCACTCAGGGCGATCCATGGTGGTTGCGCCCACTTTAGAGCCGGCTTGGCGTGTGAAAATAGCTATTTCAGCTTCACTCATTCCTGTTGCTGCGGGTGTTAAAGCAATCCATGATCCACTTAAGTCATCATTGAACTTAGCAACATAGAGTTGACCATCGTTTAGCAAATCACTCGTATCCGCGCCCGGAGTATAAACGCCATTTGACACGTATTTATACATAAATTCGCCGCGTTCATCATCCCCCATATAGACAACGACTTGCCCGTTAGGTGCTAATGTAACGGCTGCATTTTCATGTTTAAAGCGGCCCAATGCAGTGCGTTTGATCGGAACAGACTTTGGATTAGTGGGGGCAATTTCTACAATATATCCAAATCGATGCGGTTCATTTGGATTTTGAGACACGTCAAAGCGAGGGTCATATTTCTCATAAGCATATCGCCCCTCTAGCCCAATGCCATAACGTGCGTAATCTGCAGGCTTTTCAAAAGTCATATCGGTTGAACCAAAATATCCGTTGAAATTTTCTTCACATGTTAAATACGTGCCCCAAGGCGTTTTACCCGCACCACAATTATTCATTGTCCCTAAGACTGTGCGCCCCGACGGATCCGCTTTTGTCATGAGGAGTTCATGGCCTGCCGCAGGCCCTGTAATTTTCATAGGTGTGTTATGGGTAATTCTGCGGTTATACGGACTATCGATAGCAATATCCCAACCGCTTTCACCTTCAACCACTTCCATCACAGTCACACCTTGCAGGCTTTGCAGCTTTAAAACATCTTGTGCATTTGTTGGAATGCCATTCTCATTTTGTGGTAGGTTCAATTTTGGGTTCGCGTATTCATGGTTAACAGCAATAATTTGGCGCCCACCAATTGTGAACATTTCCATGCCGTCCGTATTTTCGCCGAATATCCGATCTGCAGATGCATAGTCGCCTCCGGTCTCGTGGTTAAACTCAGGAGCATCCGAGAACATTGGCGGCCAGCAGTTTGCGCCTGAGCCGAGGTCGTCTCCAACAAGCCACTGCCCATCACAGCTGCTCCGGATCCAAAGGCTAGCGCCCGCCCTAAAAATCCTCTGCGGTTCATTGCGCTCTCAACTATTTGATCAAATGCATTTTCATCTGGGCGTGGGCTTTGCAATTCATCCCATTCGTCCCATGATAAGTTTGAAATATCTTTATCCATCGTGCTGGCTCCAAGCTAACATTAATAATGCGTATTTGGTTAGCGGGTGTTTATGGCATTTTGATAACAGTTCTGTAAAATATATGTAACGAAATGGTCGCGGCACATAACCTGGCGCCATTGCGGCTGAGCCAACTCCAAACATCTTGTTCCTAGGCTGGCATAACGGGCGAAATCCGCCAGCTTTGCCGCGCATTTGATCTGTAAGTCAACATGCTTCCGGAAGTTATCGCGCATCATAATTCAATGCGCTAAAAATCCTGACTAAAATTATAAGATTGACAAATCATACTAAAAAAGTCAGATAATGATTTTGAGTGAATTTTCGCTTCGACTACATGGAGAAAAGTAACATGGCCGCTGAAATCTTGAATGAAGTTACTTATCAGAATATAAAATTGCCGCCGATGTATGACGCGAATGATTTGACCAAAGATGGGAATTTGGCTCAGATCAAATTGTTTGAGCAGATTTATACCCTGCGCATTACGCGTGCAGGTAGGTTGATTTTAACAAAATGACGATCGCCATCAAAACACCAGATGAAACGCTGGTTCAGTCATTTTCAGAATTAGCTGCGCTTGAGTCTAATATCGTGATGTTTTTGCGATTATGGTACGAGAACGCGCAATCTCGGCAATTCGTTTCAAACAATTTTTTTGACGCATTGGGGCACAAGCAAGGGTTTCATGGTCTTAAATGCTTTGAGAGCTTGTGCGTGCTTTGCGCCTCTCACGGGCGGCGCCCTTTGATTCAGCATAGGGTGAATTGCAAATGCTTGGGAGATGATGAGCGGTGTCTCGCGCGTTTCATCGCTTATGCCAGTGAAGGCAATCATGAAGATGCTCTGATGATTGCAGCGACTTTGGTCTCCCCAAACATCGCCCCCATGCTTGTCGGTTTGGCGCAAGATTTCGGATTAGCGCTTCGCAAAGTGGCCCTAACGGCACCTGGAACATTCAGCCAGAATACACATCCTCAAAACAAATACACACTTCATTAAAAGGAAAAAACATGAGGGTTATTACACTCGCTACGAGCGCAATTGCTCTTAGCTTTGGTACATCTGCGATTGCAGCTGGGCATGTTCATAAAGAAGATGTTCTCACAACATACGCCAATATTGCGCATGCAAATTTTGAAGACAGTTTCATTGCAGCAAAGCGCTTGCAATCTGCTGTCAATGAATTGGTCGCAAACCCATCTGCCGAGGCGCTTGAAGCCGCAAAGAGTGCTTGGCTTGCAGCGCGCGTTCCTTATCAACAATCAGAAGTCTTCCGCTTTGGGAATGCCATCGTTGATGACTGGGAAGGCAAGGTGAATGCTTGGCCGCTTGATGAAGGTTTGATCGATTATGTGGATGCTTCATATGGGGGCGCAACTGATGAAAATGCGGCAGCTGTGCTCAATGTGATTGCAAACCCGAAGTTCACGCTCGGCGGTGAGAGGGTTGATGCAAGCAAGATTACAACAGATCTTTTAGAGAACACATTGCAAGAGGCTGATGGTGTCGAAGCGAATGTTGCAACAGGGTATCACGCTGTTGAACTCTTGCTTTGGGGCCAAGATTTGAATGGTCATGGTGCAGGCGCGGGAAGCCGCCCTTGGAGCGATTATGCCGCAGGTGCGGCTTGCTCTGGTGGCAATTGTGATCGCCGTGGTGACTATCTTGTTGCTGCAACTGATCTTCTTGTTTCTGATCTTGAGTGGATCACAGATCAATGGGCGGAAGGTGGCAATGCGCGCGCAGAAGTCACTGCGGATGCTGATGCAGGTGTCGCGGCGATCCTAACAGGCATGGGATCTCTCTCATATGGTGAAACGGCGGGTGAGCGCATGCGCCTTGGTGTGATGCTCAACGATCCTGAGGAAGAGCATTCCTGCTTCTCAGACAACACGCATAACGATCATTTCTTTAATGGTGTCGGCGTTCAATCCATCTATAATGGCAGCTATACGCGCATCGATGGGACAGTCGTCGAAGGGGCATCTCTTTCGGATCTCGTCGCACATAAAGACGCAGATCTTGAGGCGGAAATGCAAGCAAAGCTCTCCGCTGCTGTTTTTGCATTGGGCAAAATCAAAACAGCCGCTGAAGCTGGTTTCAGCTACGACATGATGCTTGAAAAAGGCAATGCCGCTGGTGAAGCTTTGATCATGGGCGGTGTGAATGGCCTCGTGGATCAAACGCGTTCACTGGAGCGCGTTGTCGCCCTCTTGGGGACAGATATCGAGGTTGAAGGTTCGGACAGCTTGGATAACCCATCTGCCGTTTTTGAATAAACGAATATATGGCTGGTGCAGGTCTAAAGCTTGCGCCAGTTTGCATTTAAAGGCCCGCCATGATTATTTTCTCGCCACGTCATTTTTTCATCATGAGTATGATTTTGCTCGCATTCCCGATGCGCGCAGGTCCGCTGGATGAACCCCATCTCAATATTATCCCTCGCACAGATGCCGAGATTGAGCGCATAAGTTCAGCAACGAAAATCACGACAGATTTTTCCAAAGCACAACCCTTTGAAGCAAATAGTGGTGGGGCGGCAACGGTACGAGTGCGCAATACGGCGGATGCTTTTTCAGACCCCTCAACAAATCTGACATTTGAGGATCAATTGAACTTCCGTGTCGGGAATGGGTTGTTCCGTAAGCTCTGGGTTTCTTCGCCGTCATCGACCTTAGCTTCAGACGGATTAGGGCCTCTGTTCAATGCGCGATCTTGTCAGCGCTGTCACCTCAAAGATGGGCGGGGTCATCCACCAGAGCCCGGCGATGAGAATTCCATTTCATTATTTCTACGCGTCTCTATTCCGGCACCGGATGGAGAGGCTATTGCTGAGATGAAAGATTATTTAGCGACTGTGCCAGAGCCGACATATGGCCAACAGCTTCAAGATTTCGCCTTGGCGGGCCATGCCGCGGAATACAGGCTAGAGATTGAGTATCAAGAAGAAGAAATTTCATTATCCGGCGGCGAGTTTGTCTCGCTGCGTCACCCGACTTATCGTGCAGCAGATTTGGGCTACGGGCCACTTCATCCCGATGCCATGCTCAGCCCGCGCATCGCGCAGCAAATGATTGGCCTTGGCTTGCTTGAAGCCATTCCTGCGGCTGATATTTTGGCGCTGAGTGATCCTGAGGATTCAGACGATGATGGCATTTCGGGGCGCGCGAATATTGTTTGGTCGCTTGAACACGATCAGCCAATGTTGGGGCGTTTTGGGCTTAAAGCCGGCTCGCCTTCTATTCGCGAACAAACAGCCGCCGCTTTTGCGGGTGATATCGGAATTTCCAGCCCCCTGTTTCCAAATCCTTGGGGTGAATGCACTGATGCGCAAATCGCTTGCAAATCTGCACCACATGGTGATCAAGATGCACGCGGGTTTGAAATTGATGATGAGGGCTTAGATCTGACCGCTTTTTATAGCCGCAACCTTGGTGTGCCAGCGCGGCGAAACGTAGATGATCCAGAGGTGCTTCGAGGAAAGCAGGTGTTCTATGAAACGGGGTGCACATCATGCCATCAACCCTCCTTTGTGACCCACCGGCTTGAAGATCAAGTGGCGCAAAGTTTTCAATTGATCTGGCCTTATACAGATATGCTCCTGCATGACATGGGAGAGGGCCTCGCCGATCACCGCCCCGAGGCGCGCGCGACGGGGCGCGAATGGCGCACGCCGCCGCTATGGGGCATTGGTTTGACCGAGCAGGTCTCAGGGCATACTTATTTTTTGCATGATGGGCGCGCGCGCTCCCGGCTTGAAGCCATCCTATGGCACGGCGGAGAAGCACAGAGCCAACGCGATACGGTTATCTCAATGCCGCCCGAAGATCGCGAAGCGTTGATCAAATTTTTGGAGAGTTTATAAAATGAAAACTATCTTTATGGCCATCGCGATGTCGATCGCCTCCGCAGCCCATGCGGAGCTGCCTGATATTAACCGCATCGTTGAGCAGCATATTTTGCCTTCCTATGCGGAATTAAATCACACAACACAGCAACTCGCAGATCGTGCGCAAGAGAATTGTTCGCCCAGTGATGCATCCTTGATTGAGGCTTACAGTGAAGCGTTTGATGCTTGGGTAAAAGTAAGTCATTTGCGCTTTGGCCCTTCCGAAATCGAGGATCGCGCTTTTGCTCTGGCCTTTTGGCCAGACCCAAGGGGATCAACTCCGAAAGCTTTGAACGCCTTGATCCGCAATGAAGATCAATCTGTTGCGTCCGCAGATCGATTTCAGACCAATTAAATCGCTGCGCGCGGTTTCTATGCGCTCGAATTTATGCTCTATGATCCGCAATTCACGCAAAACCAAAACACTCAATATACCTGTAAGTTGATCAAGGCACTTAGTCGCGACATGCATGCAAACTCCAAGGCGATCTATAGCGATTGGCAAAATGGATATGGGGCACTGCTCGCAACACATAATAATGACACATATCGCACGCATGAAGAAGCGGCTCAAAGGGTCTTCACCGCTTTAATGGCTGGGCTTGAGTTCACGTCTACTCAAAGAATTGACCGCCCTATGGGCACATTCGATCGCCCGCGTCCGCTTCGTGCTGAAGCGCGCCGTTCTGGCCGGAGCTTGCGTCATATTCATCTAGCACTCGAAGCGACCAACACGCTTGCACAGCTCATAGCGCCAGAGAATGAGACGCTCCAAACAGGATATAAAGCAGCGATTGAAACGAGCGTCAGTTTAAATGATCCAATCCTTGCAGGTGTTGCGGATCTTTCAAAACGGTTGCGCGTTGAGATTATGAAGCAAAAAATTGATTATGTTCGTCAAATCCTTGCCGATGAGGTTGGGCCGAATCTGGGAATTGTTCCTGGCTTTAATGCATTAGATGGCGATTAAAAAAGAGATTTTGAGATGGTAACAAGGCGTGGATTTTTAGCTGGATTGATGGCAACAGGCGCACTGCCATCTGCAACTTGGGCAGATGTAGGCGCACCAGATTTTTTATCTGCAGCCAAACTGCCTAATGGAAATTTTGTGCTTTGTGGGATTAAAAGATCTGGCGAGATCGCCTTTCAGCTTAGTCTCCCAGCAAGAGGCCACGCCGCGGCGGCGCATCCGATCAAACCCATTGCGGTTGGCTTCGCGCGCAGGCCAGGCACCTTTGCCTTTGTGATGGACTGCGTTGAGGGCACTGTCCTCAAAAAACTATCTGCCCCAACGGGGAGGCATTTTTATGGCCATGGTACATTTACGAAAGATGGTGCACTTCTATTTACGACCGAAAACAATTTTGAAGCCGCTTCGGGTATAATAGGCGTTTGGGATGTGAAGCAAGATTATACGCGAATTGCCGAGTTCTCTTCTGGAGGTGTCGGCCCTCATGAAATACTGCTCATGCCGGATGGTGAAACTATAGTGATTACAAATGGCGGGATTGAAACGCATCCCGAAACGGGGCGGACAAAACTCAATCTCACCACAATGCAATCCAACCTAAGCTATCTCAGCTTAAATGGAAGGGTAAAACATCAACTGAAGCTTGGCGATGAACATCAACGCAATTCTATCCGGCATATCGCTGTATCTAAAAATGGCCATGTTGCCTTCGGAATGCAATGGCAAGGTGCTTTAACATCAGATTTGCCTTTGGTTGGAGTGCACAACGCAAGCACAAATCGCACCTCTTTAATGGTCGAAAGTTCTGTACGCCATATGAATGGCTATATAGGCAGTATCGCAATTTCAGCCAGTGGAAAACATATGGCCGTTACATCCCCACGAGCTGGGAAGTTGCAACATTTCACCAACGGGGTTTTATCAAAAGAGAATAATATTATAGATGTATGTGGAATCGCTTTAGATCAAGGCCTACCCTTAGCAACTACGGGTGCGGGGCACATCTATTCCGACACTCACATCCTAATACGACACCCTATTATGTGGGACAATCATCTCGTTCGGATTTAGATCTTGAGGCTTCTGACAGTCTGTAAATGCGAAACGATCTGATGAATTCGATCTTACTTTTGACGACAAAAAATTTACCCTAAATCACGTTCGATGATAGGAATGGTAAAAGTACTTTCAGGCTAATGCAAATTCACATCGTTTTTAATAGCTGATATCTTCTTCTTGTAATTTAAATACCTTGCCGCTGGCTTTCAAAACGAAAGCAGAAGACGTCTATCTCGGCTGATCTGCCGAGTAGCGTATACGAGCAATTAAACGAAATTAAAAAGGCAATCCCCTGAAAGAAGAGGACTGCCTTTTTATTTCATGCCATTGCACCGAGCACAGACTTTTAAACTTGCCTGCACTCTTCCTAAAATTGCTTTAAGATATTCGTCTAATCTTTTTTTCTAATTTTATAGCAGCATTCATAAAGGCCCCGCCTTTGCCTCGCATATCAGCAAAAAACTGATCGGGGTTTTGTTCAAATTTATTTTGCAGGCGAAAATTCAGCTTAGACTTAAACAACGAAAATGCTGCGTAGGTATAGAGCGTTTTTTCCTTTTGAGGCTTTTTATGAAAAGCTTGCCTTCCGAAGGATCTCAAGAAAGAATTTTGGCTGTCCGAGAAAAACCTTTCGGGATTTTGGCTTAACTTCTTATATTTCTTTTCTGATAAAAAAGGCCTGGATAGACGCTTAACTATAGTAAAAGTTCTGTTGTTTATAACAGGTTTTTTATTAGGCGCCTTGTTCGGCGCTTTATTGGGCGCATTGTTCTGCGCATTATTAGGCGCTTTATTGGGCGCCTTGTTCGGCGCCTTGTTCGGCGCTTTATTAGGCGCATTGTTCGGCGCTTTATTAGGCGCCTTGTTCGGCGCTTTATTAGGCGCATTGTTCGGCGCTTGTTTAACCCAATTATTATAAGCAGAGTGTATAATATCTAGCTCTTCAGCAGTAATACTATCTACAGCAGCGCTAGATTGTGACTGCTGTTGTGAAAATAATTCTGTTTTGTGAGGTAGATACTTGTTTAAAATTTGTTGATTGCTTTCACTTACCTGCTGCATTAAGCACGCGCGGCCTTCTACATTCAACAAGTTTAAGATAGGCTTGCCTAGGTTATTATCGTTTCGGTATTGAGTTATACGGTTGGATACCTCGTCGATAAACTTCAAATATTTCGCTTTACTATCCCAAGGCCCTTTGTTCAACCTTTGCAAGATTTTTATATGCGACGCCCCAAAAGGAAACCTGTTTTCCTTAGACGCATCTGGTCGAGGCAGCGTTTCTAACTCTAGCATGTTATTTAAGGATAAGAAGTCACAAACAATATCGTTATTTCTGAGTTCTTTTCGCTCATATATGCCGAGTTTAATTTTGTGACTGCCGGCAACCTTCGCCCACTTTTCTATAGTCTCAAAATAATTTAGTCTTTCTTTAGTGAGTGGAAGCTGCAGCCAGTCTTCGAAAGGAATGTCGACTGCATTCATTGCGCCCCCCCCTACAAATTCAGAATACTGTGAAATTGCCCAATCATCTTGCCTGCGAAGATAGGTACATACTTCAACATCAAAATGATCAAAATACTTTACAAGCGCAGAAGTTCTCGGGCTTAGGAAGAAAGCCTCAGAGGATAAAATAATTGTATGAATTTTATTGTTAGTTAAGGCAACCGCGCTTTCAACGTGTTTTTTTAGACTAGTATCACATAGTGTATTTGCCTCTCTTCCAAAGTGAGCATGCCCAGCTTGCTTATGCGGCCTGTCTTCTTGCCAAAACAACCCAACCTCAGGATAATAGTAGCCCTTTCTAAGGAGAGCAGCTCTATTATGCTCAAAGAAGTGCTGAATAAAAGTTGAGCCTGTTTTGGTTGAGCCGGTGTGAATTATTAATTTGATCTTTTGGCTACTTGGCGAATTGAGTTTCTGAGGTGTTGTTTTGATTTTATTATTCTTAGCATAGTCGTTTAATGCACTTTGTAACAACGCTATGGAGGGCTCTAGCGGCTCTTGCAGCTGTATCGATATATATAAATCTTGTGGAATAGACTTATTTGCAACGGCCAGCTCAAACACTTGAGAATTACCATTAAGTATTGCTGAAATTATAAGGCTTGCATTTGACTTATAATTATTGACATTCTCAATGATATAATCATTAGGCATAAAACGGCATTTCTCAAAGAGTTTCCGCGCTTTATCTAACAGCTCTTGATATTTTTCCAGACTCGATTTTTTGCAATCCTGAACAGTACGATTCAATAACACGTGATCGGTGAATTTTGACATGTGAAAACACAGATGATGCCTCAAATTTGAATCTTCATCCAATGCTCCGCTCTCAATCAACGCGTCTGCTGTATGATTGAAATTCTCGAAAATATACTGGTAATCTCTTTCGGCTTTTTGACGCCGAGCAGTTGAGTTTTGTCGAATTCTATAGGCTATGGAATTTTCTGCCAAAATCCCAATCGAAGACGCACGAAGTAAAGCCTTAACTAAAAAAGCCCTTTCTTCCCACTGAGGTGTCATAAATCGAATGTCGTTTTTATTTAAAAAATCACGTTTGTAGAGCCATACCCAAAAGTGCCTATTCTTAAGCAAATCCCGACTTTTGGCATATGTCGTTGATTCAATCGTGTCTTCGAAGTAAGTTTCGCTATGATCGTTCCGGTTATTAACAAAGTTATCCTTTGCGTCAAAAATTGCTTCGAATGCCTTTTTGCCTCGAACCATCTCATTGTTATGGCGCTCAGCGTGGGCTACAGCTTTCTCTAAGAATGTCGAACTTGCCATCCAATCATCACTATCGATGAACCAAACGTACTCCCCGCTCGCGGCTTTAATGCCCTCATTTCGAGCAAAGCCTTGTCCAACATTCTCTTTTAACAATATGGTCTTAATGCGCCGATCTTCACGTGCCAGCCTGTCAACAATCTTTTGACTATCATCGGTACTTCTATCGTTAACAACAATAATTTCTATCGCTGTTAATGTTTGAGATTGGAGAGATTTAATGCACTTCTCAATGTATTTTTCTACATTATAGACAGGAACGACGATAGAAACCTTTGGTGCCGTTGCAGGCTCTAGGTATTCAATTTGAACCGGATAGGGACGATGCTCTTCAATATAATTTATTGCGTCATTGATGGTGCTTGGCACAGGGCATCCCGGAACGTGGTAGATCGTATACCAAATATAAAAGTAGTGGAATATATCTGCTAGGCTTCTAGCTCTGTGGCGGTGGGGGATTTTTTGCCTGTCATCTGTGAGCCCCCAGCCAGCATAAAAAGGAGCACCAAAACACACAACTTTTTTACCCGCAAATAGTGCTTCTAAGCCCATCTGGCTTGTGCCAACATACACCGTATCAACATGCTCAAAAATAGAATATGGATTTAGCGGCTCACGTAATATGCGAACTCTGCCAGTTGTTTGCAGGTGTGAGAAATATCCGGCCCGTTTCGTTTTTTCCCAGCTGCTATCAGGATGAGTTTTGATAATAATCTCAGCATCAGGATTTTCAGTTAATGCTGCCAGCAGCATTTTCTCAAACCCTAATTCGTCGATTTTTCCGTATACAGTTGAGGCGTCACCAAATGATTGATCACAAACTAATACGCGCCGCTTATAGCCAGACGTCATGATGGGATCATATATTGGCTGACTATTGTATTTAGAAATTTTACGCGCAACAATTTTGTTAATGAGATCTTCAGCATACTGCTTTTGATCTGTTGATAAATCAATTGGGCTATTTAGCTTTTGTATGAGTCTATTAGGATATTCAGACATAAAATAATGGGCAATATCGTCATAAACGTACCCCAAGCACGCAGCTTCTTTCTTTTGATCTTTAAAGCTTTCTGACCAACTATAAGGCGTGGCCAGAAATCCTGCCTCAAACAAGATTAAATTTGAATCATACGTATCAGGGACGTCTTCAAGTAATTTAGTCAATCCTTTATGCGAGTGATTTTGATCTCTCCAAATTGTACCCGACCCCAATAGATTTTCGCATTGAGTTTGAGTCGCATTAAAGCCAACAGCATTCTCAAATAAAAGAGGCATATTACGGCCAAACTGTTTATTAAGATTATGAGCTGTATAGCCTATGCGCGTAGTCTTGTCTTTTCTTGAGAGGATGTAATCTCTAATATCAAGCTCAGGATCATGGTTGTTCTGACGCATTTCTAAGAAGCAAGCGAACTGCAAAAATATTTGTTGATGATTTTTCATGTCAAAACTGTTGTCTCGTTCTAGAGTTAATGTTTTTCTCGCCCCATATCTTTTCATGCAGACGAGCTTTCGCAATATTTTCTGGGCTGATATCTATATTTTCTGGCCCTAAAGTATATGCCTTGATAAACATCTCTTCCCACGCATCGAAGACTTTCTCATTGCTGAATTTTTGAAGCCAGTGTTCCCGCGCATTATGACCCATATCAACACGCATATTATGGTTGCCCATTAGCAATTGAAGCTTTGCAACCATTTCGTCCACACTCGCGCAGAGAAAGCCATTGTGAGAATTGACAATTTGAGCAGCTGCTCCACTACACGCTGAAAACGCGACTGCAGGCAAGCCATGAGCCAGCGCTTCGCTTAATGTTAAAGGGAAGCCTTCAAATATTGATGGGAAAGCGAAAATATCTGCATTTTGGTAATAAGAATATGGATCGCTGCTGTGCCCAGCGAATGTTACCTTATTCGCCACACCCAATTCATTTGATAAATTTTGGAGATTTTTAAGCTCTGGTCCATCCCCCAAGATACACAGTTCCCAGTGATCGAATTCTTGGCTAACTTGCGAAAAAGCCTTGATAAGAGTCGAGTTTTGTTTTCGCTCAACCAACCTAGACACAGCTAGAACCCTATATTTTTGCTTCTCTCCCTCGAGGCTGGCCAATTTTTTTGGCTCTTTCACGGTATTGGGGATAGCTTCAAGCTTTCCATGCAAATAATCTGGCAGCGTGCTTTTGAACTCTTCAAGCAACAAATGCACTAAGGTTGCGCCCGTGAAGGCTACAATACGTTCGGCTTCTGGAAAGCGTCCAATCCAATCTGGAAATCTAGGATCAATATGTTCAGACGCAACAAAAGGCAAACCGGCTTTTTGACTCCATTTAATATATCTTAGGAATGTTCGATTCATATGCAGCCCAACCAACAAATCTAAATCTCTGCTGATAATTTCGATTTGTATATTTGCATCAATTAAATCGCTCTCTTCTTCCGGAAGATGGACTAATGTTATTGAAGCGTGCAAAGGCCAATGCGAAGGTTGGTTCTTGCTGTCAAACGTAAATATTGTAACATCATGACCTCGCTCTGCCATCGCATTTGCCATGAGGTGGCCTACATTTTCTGTCCCCCCCATACTTTGGGTGATCCAGGGAATAAAAAAGCCCATTTTTAGGCGAGCAGGGTTATGATTACAACGCAAAGCCCCTCTCCACACCTTCACACTTTCCGGCTCAACATTCCATTTCCAATTGACCGATGTGACCGCACCATTAAAATTTTGGGAAGCATCAAAGCCTTTTGGAAAGCGCTTTTGACTATGCAAAATCTCAATATCGCCATTCGCGCGCTTCAAGCCTTTAGTGTCCAGCTTCTTGGGGCCCTTTTCTGCAATACCAAATATGTTATATCCATGCTGGACAAAGCGGCCTTCATGCAAATCAAAGCCTGCATCTGCCAATACATACATCAGGGTGCCGATATTCCATCCAATATTTACATGCCCACCAACGACGGCGTGCTTAAAAGGAGGTACGGAAATAAATAGTTTACCTCCGGGCTTTAGGATTCTTAAGATCTCAGAAAGTGCTTGCTCTGTATTTGAAACATGCTCCAAAACATGCGCACACCAAACCGCATCGAAACGGTCACTTGGAATCGTTTGCATGTCGGTCACATCAAGATCTTCTAAAAGCGGTATGTCAGGATTAAGACGGTTGGTCTCAGACCAGTATTCCGCCACATCAAAGCCGCTCGCGACAACCTCAAAACCTGCATCATAAAAATTATTTGCAGCCAAGCCTGAGCCCGTACCTATATCAATGATGCGTGCGTTCTTGGGTAAAACTGATATGCACTCTGAGATGAGGTCAATCTGACCATTAATATTTATTGTTACCAAATCGTCACCCAATTAAATATTCGTTGTTTTCAATTTCTGCTGATACAGTCTGCTAAAGATTTTTTTTCATTATATAAAGAGTATATTTTATTTTTTTCGTATTCTACAACAATCCTCCACCTTTGATCTGAAACCCCAACCTCAGACAGGAGCACTTAAGGCACTTAGAATTTCTTAAATTACCTTTTGAGGATAAGAGACTGCAACTTTTGATAAGAAAACATCGCTA
The DNA here is from genome assembly GCA_938008015.1 of uncultured Celeribacter sp. GTDB lineage: Bacteria > Pseudomonadota > Alphaproteobacteria > Rhodobacterales > Rhodobacteraceae > Celeribacter. The sequence goes on along the minus strand of CALLMA010000042.1, from coordinate 25,600 downwards.
GCAAACGACATTAAGTTGCCCGCGCGGGATGATTTTTATCAACTGTGCGCACAAAGCGACGTTAAAATTATCCCTACAGCCTTAACCTTTATATTTCGGCTAATCTTGGCGAGCAGCAATCTGGCTCGCAAATGAAGAGGCGCTCGCCGTTTAAGGCATCTTGCCCTATTGCAAATAATTTTGATCTGTCGGTTGCTAGATTACAGTCAAGGCTTCTTTCAATGAGCGTAAATTTTAAATGGCGTCTTGACCCGAGGTGAGCTTATTCCATGAGCAGTATGTTGGCATTGTTTGTGAGGCATTGGCTTGCGAAATCTCGTAGAGATGCTGCAAGATAGTAATCAACACTACATTATCACATCATCTGCAATCATTTGAATTGATCTCTGCTTTCAATTACATATATCGCAGATCAAAAGTATTTTATAACTATGCAATTAAAGCGCAAAAGGCGGATTGATTATGGATGCAAAGCGATTACCACCCTTGAATTGGTTGCGTACATTCGAGGCGTCCGCGCGGCATATGAATTTCACGCAAGCTGCCGGTGAATTAAACATCACCCAAGCGGCGGTGAGCCAACAGGTTTGTAAGCTTGAAACGTATTTAGGGACCGCGCTTTTTAATCGGAAGCCGCAAGGTCTGGAGATTACCGAGCAAGGCCTCGCCTATCTGCCGAGCGTTCAAGAGGCCATTATGAGATTGGCTAAAACAACAGATGAACTCTTTGCAACACCAGCGAAAAATCGCATCATTGTGAATGCGAGTATCGTCTATTTGACAGAATGTTTGGCAGGTCGTGTCGGCGAGTTTACAGATAAACACCCCAATTTATCCCTACAATTCGTCAGCAATCTTTACGACAATCAAATAAAGCAATCGGCTGATTGTGCAATCTTAGTTGGAAATGGCAAATGGCCGGGGTATAAATGCAAACGCTTGACTTGGGATAAAATTTTTGCTGTTTGTAGCCCTGAGATAGCGGCTAAAGCCAAGAAAAGCTCTTTGAGAGAATTTTTATCTAATGTGCCCTTGCTTCATGTTATAGGCTATGAAGAAGGCTGGGGATATTGGCTCAATCAAATTGGGATTGAAAATATTGATTATTCAAAAGGGATTCAAACCGATACTCTAATTTCTTCCTTTCGTCTCGCAGAGATGGGGCATGGTGTTGTCTTGGCGCGAAGTTCTCTTGTTCAAAGCCGATTGGAATCTGGGACGTTGGTTGCGCCATTTCCGGATTTCACTCAAGCAAATGACGCCTTCTATTTTGCAAAGCCGCAACATAAAAAACCGAGTGCGTTGCTGACTGCTTTTCAAAATTGGCTCTTATCAAGGGTCGACAAAAAGCGCTAGATCAGGCCTATGTCATGATCGAACACAGCCTTTTTGAGCGCTAAAATCACAGTATTTACCTCATAAAAAAAATGAGGTCTCTCTCTCATTTAATATTTCTTCCCAAATCAGCATTCGCTTCATACCGTGACTTTCAAATGAATGGCTAGATCGTTTGGTCTATCTGGATATTGGGAGAGACATAGAAATGAATAAAGTAAACAATAAGATGCCCTTAGAAGGCATTACGGTGTTAGATTTGGGTGAGCGCGTGGCGAGCATGGCGGCTGCGATGATTATGGGGGATATGGGCGCAAGTGTTATTCGTGCCCAGCTGCAAAATACGCGACGTGATCGACATATCACACCTGCAATGCGAGCTGTGCTGAACCGAAATAAGAAAGTTGTAGAAGTAGATCCATTCACGGAAAGTGGCGCGAAGGATTTGAAACGTCTGGCGAAAAGCGTGGATGTGGTGATCGCTGCTGAGACGCAAGATCAGCTGGGCCGCTTGGGGCTTGATGTTGCCGCGCTCAAAGCAGAAAATCCTGAGCTGATTGTGATCACAGTCCCCGGGTTTTCGCAAAACGATCTCAAGCGTGCAAATTGGGTCACAAGCGAGTGCATTATCGCCGCCACATGTGGCGCTTTTACGGATATGGGCTTTAACCGTGTTCTCATGGGCGTCAATCCCAGCTTTTCGCCCTTGCCCTTAGGCTCAGCTTACGCTGCGACATTGGCTGCGACCTCTGCGGTCCTCGCGTTGTTTGCGAAGGAAAAGACTGGCCTTGGTGATGTGATCGAGGTTCCTGTGGCGGCGGCTTTAATGGAAGGCTTGAGCTATAGCTCTATCAAAGTTTCGGACATGCCGGCACGTTATCGAACGCCGAGAGAACTCGAAATTGAGCGTCGGCGAAACGTCGGCGAAACATTCGATATGTCCTATGATGTCTTACAAGAATATTTGGACCCGTTTTATCGGACGTATAAATGCTTGGATGGGCGTTATTTCTATTGTGTCACCCCCTCTCATCCCACTCATGCGCGTCGCTGCTTGCAAGCGCTTGGCCTCTATGACGAGCTGGTCGCGGAAGGTTTGCCAGAAATTGACAATCTTTACACGCCGCAGTCGAGCTGGAATACAGAGACGGCGCTGGGTGTATATCCTTTATCAGAAAAATGGGCGCGCATTATCTCTCAGAAAATGAAAGGTGCTTTTGCAACCAAAACATCAGGTGAATGGGGCAAAATCTTTGGGGAGGGGATGGTGCCGGGTGCGCCGCATCGCTCAACTGAAGAATGGGTACAAGATCCGCATTCGCTAGAAGCTGGCCTTATCGTCGAGGTGAAAGACACTGAATTTGGAGTGATGAAGCAGCCTGGCCCGGTCGTTTGGTTTGAAGAGCACGGCACGCAGGCCACGCGCTTTCAGCCTGCAGAAACAGTAGATTTAGATCAAGCCCTTCAAGCCCTAGCTGACAAGGCTTCGCGCTCTCAAGGTTCGCCTTCACATGCAAGCAAGAGTGACCCTCAAGCAGGCTGGCTCGAAGGGGTGCGTATCTTAGATCTAACAAATGTCATCGCAGGCCCGCACTCAACAGCAACATTGGCTCGATTTGGAGCGGACGTCATAAAAATTGATCCGGTGAAACCAAAATATGAACCAAGCACGGGGCTGTGCTACACGTTCATTTGCGGCGCAGGCAAGCAAAGCCTTTTGATTGATATGCTCAGTGATGACGGGCGCGAAGCGTTCCATACGCTGGTTAAAAGCGCGGATATGGTTGTGATTAATGCGCCAGATCGCCAAGTTGTGCCTTTGGGACTGGATGAGAAAACATTGTTGGATATTAATCCTGATATTCTTTTCTGCCGTTTGGATTGTTTTGGTGGTCCATTTAAAGGGCCTAAGACTGACTATATTGGCTATGATGATATTATTCAGGCCAATAGCGGCATTATGAGCCGTTTTGGGGGCGCTGAGACTCCTGAAGAGCACGCTCATCTTGGTACGCTGGATGTGAATTGCGGCTTTGCTGGCGGTTTGGCAATGTCTTTATCTCTCTTGCACAGAGCACGGACAGGCCAAACAAGCCGCTCAAGAACATCTTTATCCGCTGTCGCAAACTTGCTGCAACTGCCTTATTCTTTTGATTATGAGAATAGAAAGCCATTTAACGAGCCAAGCGGGCGCGAAGTTTTGGGGCATGATGATTGGTCGCATTTTTATGAGACGTCAGATGGATGGGTCTATCTCGATGCCTCACCGGAAGAATTAGATTTGTTCACAGGCATAAAAGATTTTGCTGAGATTAAACTTCAAAAAGACATGAAACCCTATTTCACAGATATCTTTAAATCGCAGTCTTCTGAATATTGGGAGAGCGGATTGCAAGGCCAAGGCATTGCGATAGCACAGACAAATGCCATTGCAAAACTAAGACAAGAGAATTCGCGAACTGCAGATGGAACGGTAAATTTTGAAGGCAGCTTCAGCTTTTCGATCTATAACAACCATCCAAGTGGATTGGATGTCACCACGATGGACCCATGCTCAATAAGGCCGCAGATTTCTAAAGTTAAAGCAATACAACCGACAGAAAAATTCGGTCATTCAACGCGAAAAATACTATCCTCAATTGGCTATGATGACGCTAAAATTAATAACTTTATGCACGAAAATATTGCTGCACAACAATGGAGCGAAGAATATTTGCCGAGCTAACTTACTGGCGAGGCTTAGTATGAATGCTGGCAATCCGTAGATCACGAATTGTCAGCTTCATTCCCTGCGCAACTGAAGGATTAGGTCAGCTCTCAAGCCATCAACTTATCAGCACGGAAAATTATTTTGGCCATAAAAACTTGAATGGGTATAATGGAGTTGCCGTTTCAGATAAAAAAGATGATCCGATCAACGCCATAATATGTAGCACGGTTGAAGCAGGAAGTGGTAATGACAAGCTTTAGGAGGAGAACCTCAAACGATCACCTGCAAGACGATGCAAACGAGGCGATCAACTGAAGCGATCTTGCAATAATCATGAATTTTACGGGCCTTGTGCCCAGTCACCTAGGCCACAATGGCGCAAATATCTTTATGACACTGACGCCGACAACAGCATCATACCTAAGAATACTACATTTAACGCGCTAACTTCATCTTCTGATAGCCAGTGGGAGCGCTACGACATATCAGCAGCAAGTTGCCCTGCATCTGGCTATTTTATGGGACTCTGTTTTTTTGCCAAAATAGTTATGAACTTCTGTATGCCAATTTACCAAAGGGTAAAGGATTTTGGCATCATGCTTCGAGCGCCATTAAAAGCCTTTTGTTTGCTACCGCGATCTCGAGAAGGCATTAAAAAAGCGCCACAGAGATTCGGCGGCACGATCAGCCGTGCCGCTTTGTTGAATTTTTCAGGGCGATAAGGACTATATTAGGATGAAACGTGAGTTATCACCCTGCGATCTTAAACTTTAAAAAGAGACCTGCTACGTGCAAAACACTCAACCAAATCCGAAAAATCATCGCAGAAATGTGCGTTATCTTCATATTTTTTGCACAGTGCCGCAAGTTCGATAAAGCCTGCATTCAAAACACTTCCCCGTAGGTTATGAAGTTCGTCAGCTATCGTTCCTTGTGTTGTACCAGCTTGCAGTCGTTCTATTGAGCGCCCGGCCTCGGCAACACAAAGCGCAACGATTTCCGCGAAACTTTCCTCGCCGATTTCGTCACGCATTCTCGTTACATAGTTCCAATCGATCATGGCAGGCTCCTTCTAGCAAACCCTACCTTGCATTTATTGCTAAAGTGTAACTGTCAAAAATTTTAGACAAGATCGTGGTTTAAGCTCCTATTAAATCAACTCGTTTATAGAGTTTACTGTATGATTTCAGACTTCATTGCAGCAAAGGATGGTATAGCGTGGTTGCAGGGCAAGAAAATAAAAGCCTTTCGCCAGTTTTAGGGGAGGCACGGGCGATTGAAACGATTCTCGTAGTGGATGATTCACGCGCTCAGCTTCGCATACTCGCCGCCTACTTGGAGCGCAGCGGGTATACCGTTTATACATCTAGATCTGGCGACGAAGCTTTTGAAAAATACATAAAATTGAATCCAGATCTCATTATATCTGACTGGATCATGCCCAATATGAGCGGCATTGAGCTTTGCCAACACGTTCGACAGCAATCGAAAGATAAATACTGCTATTTCATTCTATTGAGCTCTAAATCCGAAAAAGCCGATATTGCAGAAGGTCTTGATAATGGGGCTGACGATTTTCTAACAAAGCCTTTCGCTGGCGACGAACTTATTGCGCGCGTGCGTGCTGGCGAGCGCACCTTGAAAATGGAGCGTGTTTTAACGGAGAAAAATCGGCTTTTAAATTCTACATTGAAAGAAATGTCCGCCCTTTATGACGCGTTAGATCGCGACCTCATAGAAGCTCGAAAACTCCAGCAGTCGCTCGTGAAAGACCGGTATAAAGAATTTCCAGAAGCCCAAATTTCTCTCCTTTTACATCAAAGTGGGCATGTTGGCGGAGATTTGGTCGGGTACTTTCCTGTCAATGATGATGAATTCGGTGTCTTTTCAATAGATGTTTCTGGGCATGGCGTTACATCCGCGATTATGACAGCTCGCCTTGCTGGATATTTCAGCGGTTCGACACCGGATGATAATATTGCGATTATAGAAAAAAATGGAGAAATTCAGCCTCAAACCCCCTCTAAGATTGCTAAAGCACTCAATAAGTTGATGTTCGAAGAGCTCAATACAGAGCTGTATTTTACGATGATCTTAGGCTTCCTGAATCGGAAAACTGGGCGATTTATTATGACGCAATGTGGGCACCCTCACCCGATCATCCAATCCGCAAATGGAACTGCGCGGACTTTTGGAGAGGGCGGTATGCCAATTGGATTGATTGAAAACGCCGAATTTGAGAACATCACAATCACCTTAGAACCCAGCGATCGCTTGATAATTTTATCTGATGGCGTCAGCGAATGCCATGATGCGCAAGAAAACTTACTTGAGGACGACGGTCTCATTGCAATTTGCAATAAATTATCCACACATAAGAGCCATATTTTTTATGAGAAGCTATTAATCGAGCTCAATAATTTTACAGGAAAAAATGAGTTCAACGACGATATATCAGGCATATTGCTCGAGTATACTGGCCTCCAAGAAGGGCCTTAGCGCGTTTTATCGCCTTCTGTCACAGTAAAGGGCTGCAAGGTAGAATGATGCATCCACGCATATCCATCCTCGGTTTTCGCAACCTTATAAGACGACCAGCCCGACATTCTCCACCAGCTTTCGTATTCATTCGTCTCATGGTTCACACGCCAACTGCCGCCATCAGAATGCCCATTCTCAGGCTTATAAAGCGTTGGCCCTGTTGGATCAAAATATTGCACATAGGGATCGCCATACCACGTACCATAGATAGAGTTCCCGCTGAGCAAGGTTTCAATTTGAGCTGCATTTAGCTGCTCTTGTGCATAAGAAGCGGTAGGCGCGGTCAGAAACAAAGATGCAACCAGCAACATCAAATATCTAAAGATCATAACAATGCCTCTCTACTGTGCAAAAAATTCTCACTGTAAGCCGATTATAGGCCGCTTTTATAAAATAAAAAGCAGAGATAACTCGCTTGTTACCTCTGCTTCCATTTTCACTATTCATCCAGAGCTGAATTACTTTTTGCTTTGGCCAACCTTACAGGCAGCCATCACAGCCATGTTCAAAATATCATTTACAGTCGAAACCGTTGAACAGATTTGAACGGGCTTATCGATACCTGTCAAAATAGGGCCAATTATCGTAGCCCCTGCCATTTCCTGCATAAGCTTCACGGAAATTGAAGCCGAGTGGCGCGCAGGAACAACAAGCACATTCGCAGGCGCGGACAAGCGACAGAATGGATATGCGGCCATACCTTCTGGGTTCAAAGCAACATCAACAGCCATTTCGCCTTCATATTCGAAGTCAACGCCGCGCTCGTCCAGCACAGCAGCCGCATCCCTCATCTTCTCAGCGCGCTCGGAAATTGGATAACCGAATGTTGAGAATGACGTAAATGCAACACGCGGCTCAATGCCCATGTCGCGCGCCACAGAAGCGGCTGCTTCAGCGATATCCGCAAGATCATTCTCATTTGGCCATTCATGAACCAAAGTATCACCGATGAATATGATGCGCCCATTGTGTAAGAGTGCAGTAATGCCTACCGCGCCATCTTTTGCACGCGCATCAAAGACAGAATTGATCCGATCGCGCACATGAGCTGATTTACGTGTCGCACCCGTCACAAGGCCATCCGCATGTTCATGCGCCAACATTAACGCGGCGAAGGCATGGCGGTCTTGAGCTGCAAGGCGGTGGATGTCTTTTTGATCATGCCCATTGCGGTTAAGGCGATTGTAAAGGAAGTCTTTATATGTCGCCAAATGCGTTGTTTTTGCCGCATTAACAACTGTAATCTCTTCCACAGCATCTGCCAAACCTTCTGCTTTAAGAAGGGCTGCCACATCATCTTCACGTCCAACAACAAGTGCGTTACCAAATCCGCCGCGCTGATATTCAACGGCAGCTCGTAGCACGCGTGGATCATCTCCTTCAGCAAAGACGATAGTAGCCTGAGCTTGACGCGCGCGCTCATAAAGCCCTTGCAGAATTTGCGCTGTTGGGTCCATGCGCGCTTTCAGGCTATTTTCATAGCCCTCCATATCTTCGATAGGACGACGCGCGACGCCTGTTTGCATGCCAGCTTTTGCAACAGCTGGTGGAATGCGGTAGATCAAACGCGGATCAAAAGGTGTTGGAATAATATAATCGCGACCAAAAGAAAGCTTGCGACCATAAGCAAGCGCCACTTCATCAGGCACCTGCTCGCGCGCCAAATCAGCCAGCGCATGCGCACAGGCGATTTTCATCTCATCATTAATCGCACGCGCATGGATATCTAAAGCGCCGCGGAACAGATATGGGAAACCAAGCACGTTATTCACTTGGTTAGGATAATCAGAGCGCCCAGTTGCAACGATCACATCATCGCGTACCGCGTGCGCATCTTCTGGCGTAATTTCTGGATCAGGGTTCGCCATCGCAAAAATGACCGCATTTTGCGCCATGCTTTTAACCATGTCTTGCGTTACAGCGCCTTTGGCTGAAACACCCAAGAAAACATCCGCCCCATCCATAGCTTCTGCCAATGTGCGCGCCTGTGTTTTCGCAGCATGCGCCGATTTCCATTGGTTCATACCTTCGGTACGTCCTTGATAGATCACGCCTTTTGTGTCGCACATGATGCAATTATCATGTTTCGCGCCCATCGCCTTCACAAGCTCAAGACATGCAATCCCAGCTGCACCCGCACCATTGAGAACGATCTTACACTCTTCAATTTTCTTGCCAGAAATTTGCAATGCATTGATCAAACCAGCCGCACAGATAACCGCCGTACCATGCTGATCATCATGAAATACTGGAATATCCATTTCTTCTTTGAGGCGCTGTTCGATAATAAAGCACTCAGGCGCTTTGATATCTTCAAGGTTAATCCCACCAAAGCTTGGCCCCATCAAGCGAACGGCATTAATGAATTGCTCAGGATCTTGCGTATCAAGCTCCAAATCGATCGAGTTCACATCCGCAAAGCGCTTAAAGAGAACTGATTTACCTTCCATCACAGGCTTTGATGCCAAAGCGCCAAGATTACCAAGTCCTAGAACGGCCGTCCCGTTTGAGATCACCGCAACAAGATTGCCTTTATTGGTGTAATCATATGCCGTCTCAGGATTAGCAGCAATTTCTTCGCATGGCACAGCCACACCTGGAGAATATGCCAAAGAGAGGTCTTTTTGCGTCGTCATTGGGACGCTTGGCTTAATGTCAAACTTACCTGGGTTCGGATTTTTATGAAAGGCGAGTGCTTCCTCGCGCGTTTGTTTTTGCTTCGCCATATCAACGGGACCTTTTTATTCTTCGATTGTGCCTAAATAGACAGATGATTTAACACCCACAATCATTAAAGAGTATAAATTAAACTGTTATCGCTATCATTGCCCTTTTACCTGTGAAAAACTCGAGCTAAGTTGGGGCAAATATCTATAGGGATCCGATTGTGCCTAAAGCTGAAGTAGCCAACAAACCTAAAGCCACCCCCATGATGGCGCAATTCTTAGAGATAAAAGCGCGCCACCGCGATGCGCTGCTCTTTTATCGCATGGGCGATTTCTACGAGCTTTTTTTCGATGATGCCATTAGTGCAGCCGCCGCCCTTGATATCGCACTTACAAAGCGCGGCAAATATGACGGCGATGATATACCGATGTGCGGCGTGCCGGTTCATTCTGCGGAAGGCTATTTGCTCACCCTCATTCGCAAAGGCTTTAAAGTGGCCGTTTGTGAGCAGCTTGAAGATCCACAAGAGGCTAAAAAACGAGGTGCGAAAGCCGTCGTCAAACGCGATGTTGTCCGCTTAGTGACACCAGGCACCCTGACGGAAGACAGTCTTTTAGATGCGCGCAGGCATAATTACTTAGCCGCCTTCTCCAGCATCCGCGATGAAAGCGCCTTAGCTTGGGTCGATATTTCAACTGGCGAACTACATGTTACTCAATGCCCACTCGCCTCATTTGCACCAGAAATGGCGCGGCTCAATCCTTCTGAAATCATTGTGACCGAAGAGTTCGAAGCCAATCATGCAGAGCTACTGGCAGATTTCTCAGAGCAACTCAGCTTTCTGTCAAAAAGCTCATTTGATTCCGCATCATCCAAAAAGAGACTGCAAGAGCTCTATAAAGTCGCAACGCTTGAAGCCTTTGGCGCCTTTAGCATCAGTGAGATTTCCGCCTTAGGTGCAATCGTAGATTACCTCGATATCACGCAAAAGGGAAAGCTTCCCCTTCTTCGTCCGCCTGTGCGTGAAAATTTAAATGGCACAATGCAAATTGATGCCGCAACACGGCGCAACCTTGAAATCACTTCCGCGATGAGTGGCGGCAAAGCCGGATCGCTCTTAAATGTCATGGACCAAACGAAAACAGCTGCGGGCGGGCGTTTGCTGGAGCAAAGGCTTTCAAGCCCCTCGCAACATGTTGCGACCATTCATGAGCGCCTTGAAGCTGTTGAATTTGCAATCTCAAATCGCACCTTAAGTGACCAAATTGCGCAACACCTCTCAAGCACACCCGATATTGAACGCGCCCTTTCTCGCGTGAGTCTCGATCGCGCAGGCCCAAGAGACCTTACATCCATTCGCAATGGTCTCATCCAAGCTGGTGACATCCACAGCCTCTTTGATTTGCAAGACGCGCCCGTGCTGCTGAGCAAATCCCTATCAGATCTCAATCCTCATGCTGAATTGATCGCACTCCTCCAGAGCGCACTCGTTGAAGAAGCCCCTCTTCTTGCCCGCGACGGCGGCTTTGTTGCCAAGGGATATCACGGCGAATTGGATGAGATGCGCGTCTTGCGTGATGAGGGGCGTGGTGTCGTTGCTTCCTTGCAAGCAAAATACGCACAGGAAACTGAGATTTCCTCTCTCAAAATCAAGCACAACAATGTTTTGGGGTATTTCATTGAAACAACCTCAACCCATGCTCAAAAAATGCTTTCAGAACCACTTTCTCAAAGCTTTATTCACAGACAAACAACAGCCAACCAAGTCCGCTTTACGACAGTTGAGCTTTCAGAGCTTGAAACAAAAATCCACAATGCCGGCGCGCGCGCATTAGAAATTGAGAAGCAAATCTTTGCACAGCTTTGCGCTCAAATCTTGCAAAATGCCGCACGCATCGCTCAAACCTCTCGTGCCATTGCAGAATTTGATCTCGCCGTCTCACTCGCCCAGCTCGCCATCAATGAAGACTGGACGAAGCCTGAGGTAAATAACACGCGCAACTTTAATATCACTGGCGGGCGCCATCCTGTTGTCGAACAGGCTTTAAAGAAGAGCGGCGGCAATAGCTTTGTAGCCAACAGCTGTGATCTATCCGCCAACCCGAGTGCGGCGTCAATCTGGATGCTCACGGGTCCAAACATGGCTGGTAAATCCACATTCCTTCGCCAAAATGCCCTCATCGCCTTGATCGCGCAAGCCGGTTCCTATGTGCCGGCGCAAAGCGCTGAAATTGGCATTGTCTCCCAGCTCTTTTCTCGCGTTGGTGCCTCGGATGATCTCGCGCGCGGGCGCTCAACATTCATGGTTGAAATGGTTGAAACGGCTGCGATTTTAAATCAAGCGGAAGATCGCGCCTTGGTAATCTTAGATGAGATTGGTCGCGGCACGGCGACATATGACGGGCTTTCCATTGCTTGGGCCACGCTTGAGCACCTTCATGACGTGAATAAATGCCGCGCACTTTTTGCGACGCATTACCATGAAATGACAACGCTTTGCGAAAAACTAGAAGGCGCTGAAAATGCGACTGTTGCAGTGCGCGAGTGGAAGGGCGATGTGATCTTTTTGCATGAGGTGATCAAAGGCAAGGCCGACCGCTCTTACGGTGTTCAAGTCGCCAAATTGGCAGGTTTGCCCAGCGCCGTAGTTGAACGCGCACGTTCCGTTTTGGCTTCTCTTGAAAAAGGCCAAGCCGACAATGCGGTAAACCCGAAAGCGATCATTGATGACTTGCCTCTCTTCGCATCCCAGCCATCGCCTCAACCTCAAGCGAATCAAAGCGAACAAAGCAATCCAGCCATAGAAAAACTCGCCGAGATTTCTCCCGACGAGCTCACGCCTCGTGAGGCGCTTCAACTTTTGTATGAGCTCAAATCCCTCAGCAGCGATTAAGCGGCGGGCGTAGAGCTCACACCAACTTGTGCTGCACGTAGCAGGCGGTCATGAATTGTGAAGCCCACATTCATGACTTGAATGATCTCACCAGCCGTTGTACCCGGCACAGGTGCTTCAAACATGGCTTCATGCACTTGCGGATCGAATTTATCACCTGCTTCTGGCGAGATAACTTCAATACCATGTTTGCCGAAAACGCTTAAAAGCTCGCGCATTGTCAGCTCGATACCCTCAATAAGCGCCGCATTTTGCTCACGTTGCTCATCTGTGATGGTTTCTGTTGCACGCTTTAGGTTATCGAAGACAGAAAGCATATCGCGCCCAAGCTTTGAGCCGCCATAATTCTCAGCCTCGCGGCGATCACGATCAGCGCGCTTACGTGCGTTTTCAGCTTCTGCAACTGCGCGAATGAAACGATCTTTGAATTCATTGCGCTCATTGCGCAAAAGCTCAATTTCATTTTCTTCGCTGAGTTCTTCTGCTTCTTCAGAAAAATCAATATCTTCGCCCTGCTCAGCTAAAATATCATCAAGAATATTATCTTTTGGTTCGTTCGTCATATTTCACTTCTCATCTTTTAGCGGACAAAACACGCCCAACAAGCTGTGCTGTATAATCTACAATTGGAACAATCCGCCCATAGTTCAAGCGGGTCGGCCCAATTACACCTACAGCACCAATAATTTTTTGCTCATCGTTCATATAAGGAGAAACTACCAAAGAGGAACCCGAAAGTGAAAAAAGTTTATTCTCTGAGCCAATAAAAATGCGCACACCCTCTCCTTCTTCGGTTAATTCCAGAAATTCAGCGATATCACGCTTATGTTCAAGGTCATCAAATAGAGTTTTTATGAGATCTAAATCAACACCTTCGTTATCAGATAGTAAATGCGAGCGACCACGCACAATCAATCGTGCATTTTTCTCGTCTTCATTTTCCCAAAAAGCATCCCCGTTTTCGATCAAATCCGCCGTAAGGCTATCAATTTCCTGCCTGCGTTTTTGTATCTCAAGCTTTAAAGTGTGCTGCAGCTCGGCGAGGGTTTTATTTGCGACAAAGGAATTCATAAAATTCGTCGCTTCTTGCAAAGAGCTTCCCGTATGACCGAGGGGCGGCGTAAAGATTCGATTTTCAACGCGCCCATCTTCAAACACCAAAACAACCAATGCGCGATCTGGCGCGAGGGACACAAATTCAATATGTTTGAGAGGCGCTTCCATTTTAGGCGTCAATACCAAGCTTGCACCTTGCGTAAGCCCAGACAAAGCCGATCCGACGCGATCAAGCAACCCTTCAACAGCGCCCGTTTCTTGAAGTCCCTCTTGAGAAACGGAGCGCTTCATTTTTTGGCGCACATCTTCATCAACAGTTCCAACCTCGAGCAATCCATCTACAAACATACGCAACCCAGATTGCGTCGGAATGCGGCCGGCTGAAATATGCGGACTATTTAAAAGCCCCATATTTTCCAAATCCTGCATAACATTGCGAATAGTCGCAGCAGATATTTTCTCGTCCAACGTTCGTGTCAGGCTACGAGATCCAATGGGATCCCCACTTTCCAGATAACCCTCAACAACTTTGCGGAAAACTTCCCGCGAGCGATGATTGAGCTCATCAAGTATATTGGTGTTATTGAGCATGTAGTCCTAACTTACGTCCAAAATAAAAAACTGCTGTAAATTCATAAAAGAGATTGTAGCAGATGGTCAATGAGGCTTGCGCTTTTTATACGCTTGTCGCTAAGTGTTGTTAAAATTCGATAAAGCTAGCCAAAGGATTATAAAAATGAGACCAAGTGGTAGAAATCTTGACCAAATGCGCGATGTTACAATTGAAACCAATGTAACGAAACATGCCGAAGGCTCATGCATGATTCGCTGTGGCGACACGCATGTTTTATGCACAGCAACGCTAGAAGAGCGCGTTCCTCCCTTTATGCGCAATTCAGGCCAAGGATGGGTCACGGCAGAATACGGCATGTTGCCGCGCTCAACATCAAGCAGAATGCGCCGTGAATCAACGTCAGGCAAGCAAGGCGGCCGCACTGTAGAAATCCAACGCCTCATCGGGCGCTCCCTGCGCGCAGGCGTTGACCGCGTTGCATTAGGCGAGCGTCAAATTACAGTCGATTGTGATGTCATCCAAGCTGATGGCGGCACACGCTGCGCCTCTATCACAGGTGGTTGGGTCGCTCTGCGTTTAGCTGTTAATAAGCTTTTGAAAGCTGGCGACATCACGACAGATCCATTGATCTCAAATGTTGCGGCCATTTCTTGCGGTATTTACGCAGGCCAACCAGTGCTTGATCTGGATTACCCTGAAGATAGCGAAGCGGGTGTTGATGGGAATTTCATCATGCTTGGCAATGGTCAAATGGTTGAAACACAAATGAGTGCGGAAGGTGCTACTTATTCGCGCGCACAGCTTAATCAGCTTCTTGACCTCGCAGATAAAGGCGTGCGTGAATTGATCGACATTCAAAACGCGGCCGTTGCTTAATGCGGCAGTTGGTAGAAAATAAGCTCGTTTTAGCTTCTCATAACAAAGGCAAATTGCGCGAAATCGCTGAGCTTTTGGAGCCTTTTGGCATTGAGGTCGTCTCTGCAGGTGATTTAGGCTTAGAAGAGCCTGAAGAAACCGAAGATACATTTGCAGGAAACGCGCGCATCAAGGCCCATTTTGCAGCAAAAGAAACGGGCCTCCCTGCCCTTTCAGATGATAGCGGCATTATGGTCGATGCGCTTGGCGGCGCGCCGGGTGTGTATACAGCCGATTGGGCTGAAACTGCTAATGGCCGAGACTTCCCCATGGCGATGAAAAAAGTATGGGATCTTTTGGAAGCTCAAAACGCGGCAGAACCACGCACCGCACGTTTTTCATGCACCCTTTGCATCGCTTGGCCTGATGGGCATGACGAGATTTGCGAAGGGATTGTCGAAGGGCGTTTGGTTTGGCCGATGCGCGGCGATCAAGGCTTTGGATTCGATCCGATATTTATGCCAATAGGCGAAGATATCACTTTCGGCGAAATGGATCCTGCGCGCAAAAAAGACATGAGTCACAGAAGCGATGCTTTCAAAAAGCTATTAAGCGGGCCTCTCAAAGGCAGATAATTTGCAAATAAGAAAAAGCGCAATTGGAATATTTTCTCTTTCAATTGCGCTCATTCGCTTTTATACAAATCCTAAGTTCCCCAAAACTGGTAACGACGTCCCTCTTGGGAAAGCCTTTTAAGGCGACGGGAGAAATGTATCTGTTACACTTTGGGATAAATCGTTTTCTTAAGAAATACTCTTAAGACATAAGTTAGGAGATGACTGATGGCAAAACCAATTATGGCCAAAGCGACTGCTGTTTGGCTGGTTGATAATACAACACTGAGCTTCAAGCAAATCGCTGATTTTTGCGGCTTACACGAATTAGAAGTTCAAGGTATTGCTGACGGTGATGTTGCGGCTGGCGTACGTGGATTTGATCCAGTATCAAACAACCAACTTACAGCTGATGAGATTAAAACAGCTGAAGAGAACCCGCTTCAAAAGCTTAAGCTGAAGTATAATGCGGCAGCACAAGGCGAAGAAAAGCGCCGTGGCCCACGCTATACGCCGCTTTCAAAGCGCCAAGATCGCCCAAATTCGATTCTTTGGTTGGTTAAGTACCACCCTGAGCTTGCAGATGCACAAATCGCAAAATTGGTTGGCACAACGAAACCAACCATACAATCGATCCGCGAGCGCACGCATTGGAACATCTCCAACATGCAGCCTGTCGATCCGGTTGCACTAGGGCTGTGCAAACAGTCTGAGCTTGATTTGATCGTACAAAAAGCTGCTGCGAAAAAGGCTGCTGAAGGTGGCGCGATGTCTGATGATGAACGTCGCAAATTGCTCTCAACCGAGCAATCACTCGAGATGGAAGCAGAGCCAAAATCTCCAACAGCCATCGCAGGGCTTGAGGCTTTCACACTTGATGACAACACATCAAAAGAAGAAGCCCCCATTGATGCTGACAGCTTCTTCAACCTGCCTGATAATGCAGAAGACGAATAAGATAATCCAAATCATCAAAGCCCAGCAAATTGCTGGGCTTTGTTATTTAAAGATGAACCGATTGTTTAAAGAAACTCATGTTATTTTTCGGCTCTTCACACCCTTTAAAAAAGCCGTTCTTTTACTTCTCCTATTGCCCACTCTAAGTTTCGCACAAGAGGCGATCCGCGTTGCGACATGGTCTGTTGAGCTTTCGGGGAAAGGCCCCGGTGTTTTATTGCATACCATCGTGAAGGGCACTGACGCTAAATTATTAGCCGCACTTGAGCACATCAAAGAAATTGATCCCGACATTTTGCTGCTCACGCATTTTGATACCGACATAGACAATCATACCGCGCGCGCTTTCGCGGCCTCTTCACAGTATCAGCACTTTATGAGCAGCCCTTCTAACTTAGGCCTTAAATCCGGATTTGATTTAAATAAAAACGGCGAAAAAGATGAGCCGCAAGACGCCCAAAGCTATGCGAAATATCGTGGTCATTTTGGAATGGCCTTATTTTCAAAAATGCCAATCCAGCATGATCGGATTAAGCAGTTTGACGCCTTTTTATGGCATCAACTTCCACAAACACAGATCCCTGACGCTTATTTCTCAGAGTATGAATTTGAAAACCTAAGGCTTTCTTCCAGCGGTCATTGGCAAATTCCTATTTTATGGAATGGCAAAACCATCAATCTACTCGCATATGCAGCCGGATCGCCCGTTTTTGATGGTGCGGAAGATCGCAACGGAGCGCGCAATGCTGATGAGACGCTATTTTGGGATCATTTGCTAAAAGGCCAGCTTGAAGGCACTTCTCCCCCGACGCTGCCAATTGTGATTGGAAGTGCGAATTTAGATCCCCATGATGGAGATGGGCGCCATAGCGCCATCAACACACTCTTGAGCAATATTGAGCTACAAGATCCAAAACCTAGCTCGGATGCGCGCCCCTTTGAGGACAATCCCCATCATCTTGGTGACCCCGCTTTAGATACGGCCAATTGGAGAGACCCTGAGCCTGGGAATTTGCGTGTTAGCTATATTTTGCCCTCCAATAAGCTTGAAATTCTCAATTCAGGTATTGCTTGGCATGATGGCAAAGGCCTTAAAGAGCCTTTTCGACACGGGCTTGTCTGGGTTGATATTGCTCCGCTTCCTTGACCTTGCTTGATTGCTCGTTTAGGCATTTCATTAATAACTTCCGTTATCAATTTCTACATTCATTTGAGGACCAATATCATGAGCACGCCTTCTATTCTAATTCTTCCTGGTGACGGCATTGGCCCAGAGATCATGGCAGAAGTAATGAAGGTTATAAATTGGTATGATGATAAGATTGGTTTAAAGTTTGACGTCTCACATGATGTTGTTGGTGGCGCGGCCTATGATAAATATGGCGCGCCTCTCGCGGATGAAACGCTTGCAAAAGCGCAAGAGGTTGATGCGGTTTTACTTGGTGCTGTAGGTGGCCCAAAATACGACAATCTGGATTTTTCTATAAAACCAGAGCGCGGCCTTCTTCGCCTTCGCAAAGAAATGGACTTGTATTCTAACTTGCGCCCTGCTCAATGCTTTGATGCTTTGGCAGATTTTTCATCACTCAAGCGTGATGTTGTTGCGGGTCTTGATATTATGATCGTGCGCGAGCTCACATCTGGCATTTATTTTGGCGAACCGCGCGGCGTCTTCAAAGAAGGCAATGAGCGCGTTGGCATTAATACGCAGCGTTATACAGAATCAGAAGTTGCGCGCGTTGCGCGCTCCGCTTTCGAACTGGCTCGCAAACGTGGCAACAAGGTGTGCTCCATGGAAAAAGCCAATGTCATGGAATCTGGTATTCTTTGGCGTGATGTTGTTACAGAAATCCATGCGGCTGAATACTCAGATGTTGAGCTTTCACATATGTACGCTGATGCGGGCGCTATGCAGCTATGCCGCTGGCCAAAACAATTCGATGTGATTGTCACAGATAATCTCTTTGGCGATCTTCTATCAGATGCGGCCGCAATGCTCACAGGCTCGCTCGGGATGCTGCCTTCCGCCTCACTTGGCGCACCAATGGAGAATGGCCGCCCGAAAGCGCTCTACGAGCCCGTACACGGCTCTGCGCCTGACATTGCAGGCCAAGGCAAGGCGAACCCAATCGCTTGTATTCTCTCCTTCGCAATGGCGCTGCGCTATTCATTTGATCAAATCGAAGAAGCAGATCGTCTTGAAAAGGCTGTTGAAAAGGTTCTCGCTGATGGCGTGCGAACAGCTGATCTTTTAGGTGAAGAGGGTGTAACCCCTGTCACGACGTCTGAAATGGGGGATAAAATTGTCGAAGCCCTCACAGCATCCATGTAAGGTGAATTGCGAAAAGATTGCCTGTATGACAACAGGCAATTAAGACACATAGCATGAGCCCCAAATGGGGCTCGCTTAATCAAAAATATCGATAATATCTTCAGCAGCGCTAAACAGCCGGTTCGCAAAGGACTTCTTCTTTTTGCGTTTTTTGGGCTTATGAGACTTAGGTGTCTGATACGCGACTTTCTTTTTCGACTTCCCGCCCACACAGTAAGAATCTTCTACATGGCCCTTTTTAAGCGATTTCAGCTTTGAGAGAGGGGCACCACAAGCAGAGCACTTAAGCTCATGCCGCGACCCTTCTGATAAGGTGAGCACAGTCTTCGCGCCGCAATAGCAGCAAGTCGCTGATTTATTCGTCTTATACATATTTTTAGAAATGTGTGCTAATCTACATCTTTACAAGTGCAAAATAGATTGCAATGTGAATTTATAGTGATTTTTCTGTCTCTATAATGTTAATCGCAGATTTTTTGGAGCAAATTCATGAAACTCAAAGGTGCTTTTTTTGCGCTTATTGCCTTTGCAATATTTGCTACGCATGACGTCATCATCAAGATACTTGGTGGATCATTTTCGCCATTTCAAATCGCGTTTTTCTCCACATTATTTTCATTCCCACTCGTCACATTCATGCTGATGCGCGATGATACGGTTGGCACTGTAAAAGCGAGGCATCCTTGGTGGTCATTCGCGCGCACAATAGGTGCGACGCTGAATACACTCTGCGCCTTTTACGCTTTCTCTGTATTACCTCTCACTGAAGTCTACGCTCTCATTTTTGCGACACCGCTCGTTATCACAGTCCTATCCATCCCCCTCTTGGGCGAAAAGGTCGGAATACATCGTTGGCTGGCTGTTATTGCGGGTCTGATCGGCGTCATCGTCGTCTTGCGCCCAGGATCAACAGATCTCACACTTGGCCACCTTGCTGCAGGTTCTTGCGCATTCTTTAGCGGCTTTGTCTCTATTGTTGTTCGAAAAATCGGACGCGAAGAACGCACCGTCGTCATGATGCTTCATCCCTTGGTGAGTAACTTCATCGTCTTAGGGCTATTTATGACAATTACATACGAGCCTATGGATATTCACGAACTTGGGGGCATCGCGCTGGTCTCTGCGCTTGGTTTTGGGGCAGGCCTATGCCTCGTGACGGCTTACCGCTTGTCAGAAGCCGCCGTCGTTGCGCCAATGCAATATTCTCAAATCATTTGGGCCTCTCTTTTCGGATACCTCTTCTTTCAAGAATATATCGACCTCCAAACAGTTCTTGGTGCCAGCATCATCATCTTCTCGGGTCTCTACATTCTTTTCCGTGAGCTCACTGGCGGAGGCTCTGATAATACGCCCGTGCTACGCAATCGTTCACGCGCCTCATCGGCCGCATCCTTTCGCGTATCAGCTCTTTTAAATAAATCACGACAAAAATAAAAAAAGGCGCTTTCGAACAGATCGAAAGCGCCTTTTGAATTTAACCTGCTTGAGGGCGCTTAATGCGCGCGCTCGAGCATCATTTTCTTAATGTGAGCAATAGCACCCGCTGGGTTTAGACCCTTCGGGCATGTTTTTGCGCAGTTCATAATTGTATGGCAACGATAGAGCTTAAATGGATCCTCAAGATCATCCAAGCGCTCGCCTGTGGCTTCATCGCGGCTATCAATAATCCAGCGATACGCATGAAGAAGCGCTGCTGGTCCGAGATATTTATCGCCATTCCACCAGTAAGATGGGCATGATGTTGAACATGACGCACACATCACACATTCATACAGGCCATCAAGTTTCTTGCGGTCTTCGATAGACTGCTTCCACTCTTTCTCTGGGCGATTTGTCTTCGTTTCCAACCACGGCATGATAGAGGCGTGCTGCGCGTAGAAATGTGTCAAATCTGGGATCAGATCTTTTACGACCGACATGTGTGGCAAAGGATAAATGCGCACATCGCCCTTCACTTCATCAAGGCCATAAATACATGCGAGCGTATTGATGCCATCAACATTCATCGCACATGAACCACAAATCCCTTCACGGCATGAGCGGCGGAATGTGAGTGTCGGATCAATTTCGTTTTTGATCTTGATCAAAGCATCCAAAATCATAGGGCCGCATTTATCCATATCTAGGAAATATGTGTCCACTTGTGGATTTTTTCCATCATCAGGATTCCACCGGTAAATCTGAAACTTGCGAACATTCGTCGCACCTTCAGGCTTTGGCCAAGTTTTGCCCGTGATGATTTTAGAGTTTTTAGGGAGTGTAAATTGTACCATAGTTTTCTCCTACCCAAAAATATTGCTCAGGCTACCCTGAGCAATGCATTTCAGGGTTTCGCCTTCGCTTGCAATTGCAGTGACGGTATTAATCGTATTTGACTGCACGCCTGTTACAGCAGTTGCTGCAAGAGAGAGCATTTGTTGCGGTGTCGCATTATCAATCACACAATCAACATAAACCTCAGCATCAACGCCCGGAAACTTTTTAGAAATAACAGAATTAACAGCCGTTTTTGCTGCTAATTTTGTTGTATCTTCTAAAGCTTGCGGCGCCTGCAAGCACCCAGATAAAAGCAGAGTGCTCAATGCCAAGCCTGCGATAGCGCGCATTAGAAAGTCCTCGCTTTTGGAGCGATTTTCTTCAGTTCAATGCCGCCTTCATCTTCAGTTGTGAGTGGGTCTTTAATGACATCACGGAAGGAAAGCTTAACATCGCCGCCATCGACATGAGCGATTGTATGAACGCGCCAATTCTTATCGTCGCGCTCTGGATAATCCTCATGCGCATGTGCGCCGCGCGATTCTTTACGTGCTTCCGCACCTACGATTGTCGCGAGAGCATTTGGCATCAAGTTTGCGAGTTCAAGCGTTTCCATGAGATCAGAGTTCCAAACAAGGCTGCGATCTGTAACCTGAAGATCATCCATCTTGTCTGCCACTTTGCCCATTTTTTCAACGCCTTCTTTAAGCGTTTTATCCGTCCGGAACACAGCCGCATCGGCTTGCATTGTCTTTTGCATTTCAAGACGAAGCTCAGCAGTTGCAACGCTACCCTTCGCATGGCGAAGCCCATCAAAGCGCTCAAACGCTTTATCGATAGAGGCTTGATTGAGCACAGGGTTTGGCGCATCAGCATCGACGACTTTACCAGCGCGGATCGAAGACGCACGCCCGAAGACCACCAAGTCGATCAATGAGTTGGATCCAAGACGGTTCGCACCATGCACAGAAGCACAGCCTGCTTCACCAACTGCCATAAGACCCGGCACAACTGCATTGGAGTCTTCCGCTGTTGGGTTGAGCACTTCGCCCCAATAGTTGGTTGGAATACCGCCCATGTTGTAGTGAACTGTCGGCAATACTGGAATTGGCTCTTTCGTGACATCCACACCTGCGAAGATTTTCGCAGATTCAGAAATACCAGGAAGACGCTCAGCGAGCGCTTCGGCTGGAAGGTGTGAAAGGTTCAGGTGAATGTGATCACCATCAGCACCAACGCCACGCCCTTCGCGAATTTCCATCGTCATCGAACGCGATACATAGTCGCGCGGCGCAAGATCTTTATATGTCGGCGCATAGCGCTCCATAAAGCGTTCGCCTTCAGAGTTCGTGAGGTAACCGCCTTCACCGCGCGCACCTTCAGTAATCAAACAGCCAGAGCCATAAATACCTGTTGGGTGGAATTGAACAAATTCCATATCTTGGAGTGCAAGACCCGCACGCGCAACCATTCCGCCGCCATCGCCTGTGCATGTATGCGCAGATGTTGCCGAGAAATAAGAGCGGCCATAACCACCTGTTGCCAGCACGACCATTTTCGCGTTGAAAACATGGAATGTCCCATCATCAAGCTTCCAGCAAACAACGCCCTGGCACTGTCCATCTTCAGACATAACCAGGTCTACTGCGAAATATTCAATGTAGAATTCCGCATTGTTCTTCAGCGATTGGCCATAAAGCGTATGCAAAATCGCGTGGCCTGTACGGTCCGCTGCAGCACAAGTACGTTGCACTGGAGGGCCTTCGCCAAATTCAGTTGTGTGACCACCGAATGGACGCTGATAAATCTTGCCTTCTTCCGTGCGAGAAAATGGCACGCCGTAATGCTCAAGTTCGTAAACCGCCTTTGGAGCTTCACGCGCGAGATATTCCATCGCATCCGTATCGCCAAGCCAATCAGAGCCTTTTACAGTGTCATACATGTGCCACTGCCAGCTGTCAGGGCCCATGTTTGAAAGTGAGGCTGCGATCCCGCCTTGCGCTGCAACTGTGTGTGAGCGTGTTGGGAAAACCTTAGTGACACAAGCTGTGCGAAGTCCTTGCTCAGCCATACCAAGCGTTGCACGAAGCCCCGCACCACCAGCACCTACGACGACAACGTCGTATTCGTGGGTTTCATATTCATATGCTGCTGTCATTTTTCTATTCCTTATCGCACTTTATGATAGAGCGAGTTTTAAAAGAGCAAAGAGGCCGGTTGCTGTGAGAACATAGCAAAAGCCACTTAAAGCAATGAGGGTAAGCTTGCGCTTAATGCCGCCAATGTAATCTTCAATCGCTTCTTGTGCTTCGATCTTGAGATGGGAAATTCCGATCACCAAAGAGATAGCCAACATAATGGCAGGCACAGGCCGAGCAAAGAATGCTAGGACTTCACTATGCGTTCCACCGAGCGCACATCCAACAATCAAAATACTTGAAGGAACCAAGAAAAGAAGTGCGATTGACGTTGCAATCGTTTTCCAATGCTGCTGCGCACCAGAGCCACCAGCGCCAAGACCAACTGCGCGTTTGCGATCTGTTAAAAAGTTCATTGAGCCACCCCTTAAACCACGATTGCCGTTAGGACTGTCAGAATGCTTGCACCAACAAACATGCCTAAGCCCATTTTTTCTGATATTTTCACATCAAGACAATAGCCGAAATCCCAGATGACATGGCGAAGGCGGCCGAGCATGTGATACCACAAAGCCCAAGTTGCCAAAAACAGAAGAACATCGCCAACGAAGCTTCTTAAAAGCCCGTCAAGCCATACAAAACATGCTTCTGACGTTGCCGCTGCGAGCAACCATGCAACGATTAAAGTAATTGTGCCTAATGAGGCTAAACCTGTGATCCGAACCATGATTGAAGAAATCGACGTCATTTGTGGTCGATAATATGGTCCGATCATAAAGGGAGACAGCGGCCTCTTACCGCGGTTCACATCTGCCATGGGGCATCCTTTCGCATCTTATTTATTGCCTTACTGGCACAATGTCTTAGGATTTACCACTCAAATCACCGCCAGCGTCCATTATCAAGCACCTATTCCTTAGACAAATGATAAGGTAATAAAGATATGTGATCACATCGAAAATATTTGTGATCACATATATGCGGCAAAGATTAAATTTCTGATAACTTCAGCTCGGGACTATACTCAAACTCGCCCTCTTTGACGACTGCTTGAGCACAGCGCATGATTTTATTCTCCGAATCATAAGCATAACTAGGAGATCCATATAACTCCCAGCCCTCACAGAGCGCTTTTGTAACCTTTAGGCAAAACGCGGATGTATCTTCTTCGGTAATAAGGCGGTAAGCTTTCACGAGGGCATCCTTCCAAACATTAGCTTTCTTTCCAAAACGGCACCATACTACTCCACACACCATCTTTTAGTAAGCGGTGATATAATGCGGCGCCAATATGGATCGCAATTACGGCATAGCTTGCTGTAATTGAAGCTTCATGAAGGAACAAGAACGCCGCCATCACAAAACCGGACTTCACACCCACAAGATACAACAGGCCTATGATCAACCCGCTCAAAGCGATCGCACCAATACTCAGATAAAGCGCATAGTGACCAAGGCGAGCGGCTTTATGTTGCCATTGAGGTGCATTTTCAGGCAAGGCGGAGTTGCTAAAATATTTCATAAAGAAAAAACGAGCCAGTAGAACTGCAAGAAAAACAGATGCAAATTTGATTTCAAAAATCAACAAAGCACGATCTTCAAGCTGCTCAACACCATCAAGCCCCTTGAAGATTGCATAGATAAACAGAGCAACAAAACCCCAGTGTAGCATTTTTGCAATAAGTGAGTGCGCGTTTCTTTTTGCCATATCATGCCCCATATTACGCGAATTTACGTCGGCTGCTTATTGCAAATAGTAATCTTTATACCACTTTACAAACGCGCTTATTCCATCGCTCACATTGGTTTGCGGCGCATAGCCCGTTAGCGTTTTCAAAAGCGTAGCATCTGCCCATGTCGCAGGCACATCGCCTTTTTGCATCTCCATGTAATTGCGAATGGCCTTTTTGCCCAATACGCGCTCAATTTCATCCACAAAATCTAGTAAGCGCACTTTATCAGAGTTACCGATGTTAACAACGCGGTGCGGCGCAACGGGAGACAGGCTATCCCCCTCTTCAATCTCCTCACGAGATTCAACACGCACAGGCGGCGTATCAATCAGCAACCTGATACCGCGCACGAGATCTTCAACATATGTGAAATCACGATACATATCGCCATTGTTATAGATATCAATCGGGCGATCATTGATGATTGCATCTACGAACTTAAAAAGCGCCATATCGGGACGCCCCCAAGGGCCATAAACTGTAAAAAAGCGGAACATTGTTGTGGGTATATTCCAAAGATGGGCATAAGAATGCGCCATCGCTTCGTTCGACTTCTTTGTTGCCGCATAAAACGTCAGAGGTGTATCAACTTTATCAGTCTCTTTATACGGCATTTCTTCATTTGCACCGTAGACAGAGGATGTCGACGCCATCAGCAAATGATCAACATTGCAAGCCTTGGCGGCTTCTAGAATATTAAAGCTACCAATCAAATTAGACTCTAAGTAGGCCCTCGGATTCTCTAGAGAATACCGAACACCAGCTTGCGCTGCCAAGTGAACGATTACATCAGGATTATAAGCTTCAATAGTCTCTGAAAGCAGTGCATTATCTTCCAGGCTGCCTTCAGTGGCTGAAAAATTCTCTGTTTGTAGCAAAATTTGATGCCGCCTTTGCTTGAGGCGCACATCATAATAATCGGACATCGCATCAAAGCCG
>CALLMA010000041.1 GCA_938008015.1 uncultured Celeribacter sp. | reverse complement strand
ACAAAACCCCGATCAGTTTTTTGCCGACATGCGGGGCAAAGGCGGCACCTTTATGAATTTTGCTATTAAATTAGAGAAAAAAGCCAGGCGAATATCTTAATCGATTGTAGGAGGGTTTTAGACGGATTTTAAAATTTGCGCATCCGTGATATAAGGTAAAAATCTTTTTATTTTGAAGACAGTCAAGGGCCATCCGCCTAAAAAAGGAGGATGGTCTTGGAAGGTTCGTTTTGTTCAACTTAAGGCAATAGCGTGCTCCGCACACTTAAGATTGCTGGTATTGGATTAATTGAATTGCACAAGATCCCATAGGTTACCATACAAATCTTCAAAAACCGCTACTTTGCCATAGTCAGCGACTTTAGGGGGCCTCACAAATTTGACCCCTTTTTTTGAATAAGCTTCGTAGTCACGATCAAAATCGTCAGTTTGCAAAAATAAAAACACCCTGCCACCTGTCTGGTTGCCTATATATTTCTCTTGGTGTGTGCTGGAAGCTTTGGCAAGTAGTACAGATGCCTGCCCGTTACCTCTTGGTTTAACAACAACCCACCTTTTATCTTGTTCTGCTTGATAGGTGTCCTCGACAAGAGTAAAGCCTAATTTTTGCGTATAAAATGCGATGGCGTCATCATAATCACTGACAACAATTGCAACCAATGAAATGGATTGGCTCATGTTTGGCTCCTGAATGTCGGCGTGGAGTAATTTAAGTCTATGATTTTGTTTATGAAAGTGTTGATCCATATAAAACATTCTAGGAAACCACTGCCGTCGATAGTAGTTTCGTGTCAGGATCCTTTACCTCACAAATCCCATAATCTCATAGGCCTGCTTCAAAATGGGCTGGGCTATTTCATTTGCTTTCTCGGCGCCTTTGCTCATGATGCGGTCGATTTCGGCTGGGTCGGCCATCAAGCGGCTCATTTCGGATGAAATGGGGGAGAGTTTTGCAACGGCGAGATCTGCGAGGGCGGGTTTGAATTTTCCCCATCCGGCGCCTGCGTATTCTGTGATAACAGCCTCATTGCTTTGATCCGAAAGTGCCGCATAGATGTTCACAAGGTTACGCGCTTCTGGGCGGCTTTCTAGGTCTTTCATATTGTCAGGCAGTGGTTCTGGATCAGTTTTGGCTTTTTTAAATTTCTTGGCGATTTTATCGGCGTCATCCGTCATGTTGATGCGCTCCATATCGCTCTCACCGGATTTGGACATCTTTTTTGTGCCATCGCGCAAATTCATGACACGTGTGGCAGGGCCCTCAATGATCGGCTCGGCCTGTGGAAAGAAATCAACCTTATAATCGTGATTGAATTTATTTGCGATGTCGCGTGTGAGTTCGACATGTTGTTTTTGATCTTCGCCCACAGGGACATGCGTTGCGTGATAGGCGAGGATGTCTGCGGCCATCAATGAGGGATAAGCATAAAGACCAAGCGAAACAGCTTCAGCATTTTTACCCGCTTTATCTTTAAATTGCGTCATGCGGTTCATCCAGCCAACGCGCGCCACACAATTAAACAACCAACCAAGCTCAGCATGCGCACTAACACGTGATTGGTTAAAAAGAATACTTTGTTCAGGGTCAATTCCAGAAGCAATGAAGCCTGCAGCGACTTCTCGCGTTGCATTGCGCAAATCTTGCGGATCTTGCCAAACGGTTACAGCATGCATATCGACCACACAATAAAGCGTGTCGCAATCGCCTTTTTGCATATCAACGAAGCGCTTAATGGCGCCTAGGTAGTTGCCTAATGTGAGGCCGCCTGAAGGCTTGATCCCTGAAAAAACGCGAGGGGTAAATGCTGGCTGTGTCATTAAGCTCTCCGAATGCTGGATTAATCTTTCTTTATCGCTTACCTATGCCAAGATAAAAGTGCAAGAAATCAAAAATGCAATTCTTTCAGCTAGAGGCAAACACATGAGCCAATATGACCAAAAGCCACCCCATATGGAATCCCCTTTTAATGAAATTCCACCCTCAATTGTGGCATTGGCTCTGATTATATTTGGTGTTGAAGTATTCTTTCAGATTGGAAATCTTGGGCTTATCGGCGGGGCGGATGCGATAGGCTGGCGGCTGAATGCTTTGCAAAATTATGCGTTTTTGGATGTTATTGTTGAACAAATGCGTGAGTTGAATATGTGGCCGATGGAGCATCTTATTCGGTTTTTATCTTATGCTTTTGTGCATACGTCTATGACACATGCGTTATTTGCATGTGTTTTTATTTTAGCGCTTGGGAAGATGGTCGCGCAGGCCTTTGGAGATTGGGCTGCCATGATCATATTTTTTGCGAGCACCATCTTTGCAGCTCTGTTTTTTTCATTGTTAATTGATACACAAAGACCCTTAATTGGAGCGATGCCGCCGGCCTATGGGTTTATTGGCGCTTATACTTACATACTGTGGCTTGGCCTTGGCTCGATTGGAGCGAACCAGATGAAAGCTTTTAGCTTGATTGGCTTTTTGCTGGGTATACAGCTTTTATTTGGCTTGGTCTTTGGGGGCAGCATTGATTGGGTTGCTGACTTAATCGGCTTTGTTTGTGGGTTTCTTTTGGCAGCAGGTTTGAAGCCGGGTGCCTTATCTGCTTTCGTAGAGCGCCTTAAGGGACGCTAGCTCACTTGAATTTACCGCGCCATAAGTTTTTGAGCTTTTACGGCGCATATGCGAGACGTTCGATAATCGCATCGCCGAAGCGCTCTGCATATTTGTCTCCGAGAATTCTGGAAACGCCTGCGATGTCCTTGGGTTTGAGTTCGACAAGGCGCGTGAGTTGTGTGCGACTTAGTGTCAGCGGTTTGAGTGTGCCGCATTCCCCGCGTGCAAGGCGTATTTGCAAATCAAAGAGATCATCATAGAGATTTCCTTGGCCCTTTGCTGCCAATTTGCGCCTAGCAGGGTGAATAGGATCTGCTTTTTCGCCGGTGATGACTTGCAAAAAATCCTCGCCGTAGCGCTCAAGTTTCTTGATGCCCACTCCTGCAATTTGTGCCATCTCATCCAGAGAGAGCGGCCTTTTTTGCGCCATTTCGATTAAGGTGCGATCTGGGAAGACGACATAGGCCGGCACTTGTGCTTCTTGCGAAAGAGCGCGGCGTTTTGCTTTGAGAGCTGAGAGGAGTGGCGCATCTTCTTCGCTGACCAATGCGCGCACAACCGGCCCCTTCTTGGCGGTTTTTATCGTATCTTTGCGAAGGGAGATGGTTTGTTCACCGCGCAAAATCGGCTTGGCGGCCTCTGTAATATATAGAGCGCCGTTTTTTGAAGGATCGGGCCGGATCAGATCGAGCCCCATGATTTGGCGGAAAATCGCATTCCATTGCGTCTTCGGATACTCTCGGCCAATGCTATAAACAGAGAGTTTATCATGGTTCCACTGTCTGACTTTATCGGTCTCTTGGCCTAAAAGGACGCTGATGAGATGCGTGACGCCAAAGCTTTGATCGCAGCGCAAAACAGCGGAGAGGGCTTTGCGCACGGCCGTGGTCGCATCGAACAATTCTGGGGGTGCATCACATAAATCGCAGTTTCCGCACGTGATCTCACTTTCACCAAAGTAGCCCAAGAGATTTTGTCGGCGGCATTGCTGCGCTTCAGCCAAGCCAAGCAGAGCGTTTAGGCGCATATGGTCTGCGGCTTTACGGTCTGCAGGGGCGGGGCTTTCGTCGATTTGTGTGCGTCGAAATCGAATGTCATCGGGGCCAAATAACGTCAGGGTCTGAGCGGGTGATCCATCTCGTCCAGCGCGCCCGATTTCTTGGTAATAGCTTTCCACTGATTTGGAGAGATCAGCATGCGCCACCCAGCGAATATCTGGTTTGTCTATGCCCATTCCAAAAGCGATCGTGGCTGTGACAATCAGCTCATCTTCTTGTTGAAACTGTTTTTCAACATTTCTGCGTGTTTCAGGCTCCATACCGCCATGATAGGCGAGGGCATTATGGCCTGCTTCGCGCAAAGCCTGTGCAAGGCTTTCGGTTTTTGAGCGCGTGGCGCAATAGACGATGCCGCATTGACCTTTGCGTGCATTTGCAAAGTTTAAAATTTGTTTGCGCGGACTGTCTTTGACGGCAAAAGCGAAGTGGATATTGGGGCGATCAAAGCCATGCAAGAAAGTTTGAGGAGGGCTGTCATCAAAGAGGCGGCGAATGATTTCTTCGCGCGTCTCATCATCTGCTGTTGCTGTAAAGGCCGCGATGGGCACATTCAGCGCGCGCTTTAATGCGCCGATGCGCATATAGTCTGGGCGAAAGTCATGGCCCCATTGGGAAACGCAATGCGCTTCATCTACGGCTATGAAGGATACATTTGAGCGACTTAAAAGGGCAGCTGTTGCATGAGAGGCAAGGCGCTCTGGCGCCATATAAAGGAGCTTTAATGTCCCCTCTTTGAGGGATGTGAAAACCGCTTCATTCTCTTCTTCGCTATTATTGGAGGTGAGGGCCCCAGCAGCCACACCTGCGGCTTGCAGGGCTGTGACTTGATCCCTCATAAGCGCAATCAAGGGGGAGATAACAATTGTCACCCCATCAAGGCAAAGGGCTGGTAGCTGATAACAAAGCGATTTGCCTCCCCCTGTAGGCATGATCGCTAAGGTGTTTTGGCCCTTGATGACGGCATCGATGATGTCGCTTTGCCCTGATCGAAACGCATCAAAGCCAAAGACGGATGAAAGAAGAGATTTTGCATCCGTCTTCGGAAAAGTCACGATGATTTACCTACGCATAAAGGGAAGAGAGCTAGGGTTAAAAGTTGTTTATAATAACGATTTCTAGCGCATAAATCACAAGGAATGCGACTAAAGGCGCTAAATCAAGCCCGCCGGTGTTTGGGAGGAAATTTCGGATGGGTGTATAAATCGGTTGAAGAAGGCGAGAAAGGCCTTCCCAAATCTGATAAACGAGGGGCTGGCGCACATTTAGGACTTGAAAGTTGATAAGCCAACTCATGATGATATGTGCAATCATGATGAATTTGACGACGCCGAGCACCAATAGGATGATTTGAACAAGAGATTGCATTATTCATTCTCCGAAAAATGAGTTTGTACTTTCGTTCACACTTAATAGCTCTTTATCCATTGTACAAGATTATCTGCGGGCTTGGATCTTGCTCGCGGAAAATAAAAGAAGATTGAAAATTCCCTTGACGATGCTTCGCAGGCGCGAGATGAATGGGTATGTATATTTTCACACGAATGTTTTATCATATTTATAAGGCGCGAAAGCTGCCTAAAATACCATTTTGGCAGATGAATTCGAGCCACCACTACTGTTTGCCTTGGGATCTTGATACATTTCTGGAGCTCAACAATGGTCGCACTTTAACGCTGTTTGATATGGGGCGTACCATCTTAGGCGAGCGGACAGGATTTAGCGCGACATTGCGCAAACATCGTTTTGGCCTTGCTGTGGCGGGTGCTTCGGTGCGCTACCGAAAAAGAATTACTGTTTTTCAAAAGCTTGAAATGCGCACGCGTGCTTTGGGATATGATGATAAGTTCATTTATATGGAGCAAACGATGTGGAATGCGAAGGGGGAGTGTTGCAACCATCTGCTCGTTCGCGCAGCAGTTTTGAAGCACAAAAGAATGGTTGATCCGATTGAGCTTTTAGAAAAAATCGATCCAGACATTAAATCCCCTGAGTTGCCAGAATGGGCCAAGGCTTGGGTGGAGGCCGAAGCGCAGCGTATTTGGCCGCCGATGCAAAACGAAGGCATCTAGGGTGCGGCGCGCAAGCAATAAAAAAGCCATCTGGGGCTGGATGATGTATGATTGGGCCTCTCAGCCTTTCCATACATTGATTATAACATTTGTTTTTGCACCCTTTGTGGCCGAGATGATGACGACACAATTGATGGGGCAGGGCGCAAGCCTTGATGCGGCAAAGGCTGGCGCGCAATCTTATTGGGGATTTGTCGTTGCTGCAGCGGGGCTTTGCGTTGCTTTAAGTGCGCCAATCGTTGGAGCGCTCGCTGATAGTCGCAAGCTTCGAATGCGGCTGATTTATCTATTTTCAATCGCTTATGTTATCGGCTCATTTGGTTTGTGGTTTGCAAGCCCGCACAGCTTTTCACCTATCGGTGTCGCGGCCTTCTTTATTTTGGCTGTGATCGGGCTGGAAATAACAACTGTATTAACGAATGCATTATTGCCTTATCTAGGGTCGCGAGATGAAATTGGGCGCATTTCGGGCGATGGATGGTCGTGGGGGTATGTTGGTGGCTTTCTGTCGCTTGTGATTATGTTGTTGTTCTTTGTGGACAACTCTCAAGGGCGGACTTTTTTAGGCGGCGTGCCTGCGCTTGGCTTTGATGGGGGCCTCCGCGAGGGGACCAGATTTGTTGGCCCGTTTTCTGCTTTGTGGTTCTTGGTCTTTATGATCCCTTTTGTTTTGTGGGTGCGGGACGCGAAAGAAGATAAAGCGGATACTCAAAGTTCTATCTTTGCCTCCCTCAAGGCGACGATAGAAACTGTGAAAGCTTTGCCGGAAAAGCGGTCGCAATTCGCCTTTTTAGGTGCGTCTATGTTTTATCGCGATGGTTTGAATGGCCTTTACGCCTTTGGTGGGATCTATGCCTATTCCGCTTTGGGATGGAGCGCGCAGGATATGGGCATTTTTGGCATTATAGGCATTATCTCAGGGGTTGTTTTTACATATCTTGGCGGTGTGATGGATGCAAAACTGGGCCCTAAACCCGTGATCACCTTCTCAGTCTACGTCATGATCGTTGTTTGCATTGCGATGCTTTTGATTTCGAGGGGGTCTGTTTTTTTGGTTTCGGTTCCCCCAGAGAGCGTGCTGCCTGACATTGCTTTTTATGTGTGCGGTGCTGTTTTGGGGGCGGCGGGAGGCGCGGTTCAAACGGCATCACGCACAATGATGGTGCGTCAATCTGATCCGGCTCGCATGAGTGAAGCCTTTGGCCTTTATGCTTTGTCAGGTAAGGCAACCGCGTTTATGGCGCCCTTGCTGGTTGGGGTTGTGACAGCGCTCACATCTTCTACGGCTTGGGGAATTTCTCCGATTATCCTACTTTTGATTGTAGGGCTTGTATTATTATTTTGGGTTCATCCGAAGGGGGAGCAATCCTATGCCTAATCTCTTATTCATTCAGAAAATGAAATTTTCATCTTTGCTTGCTGCGTTTTTGATTTCATCTTGCATGTCAACGTCTTCGGAAGGGTCAAATAATGACGTATCAGAAGCGGTTGCGCCTGTTGCGAAATCTGATTTTCGCGAAGCAAAGCCGCTTTTTGGGCATAAACCACTTCCCTCAAAGCAATCAGCCGCTTCATTTGGAAGCTATGCAAAGGGATGTTTGGCTGGCGGCGAGCGACTTGCTGAAACGGGACCAACATGGCAAGCCATGCGCCTTTCGCGCAATCGCAACTGGGGTCATCCTGAGTTGATTGATTTTGTAGAATCTTTATCTCGCAAAGCGGCCCAGCAAGAAGGCTGGGAGGGGCTCTATGTGGGTGATTTGAGCCAGCCACGTGGCGGGCCGATGCTCACAGGCCATGCGAGCCATCAGATCGGTTTGGATGCAGATATCTGGATGTTGCCACCACAACGCCTTGATCTCACGGCGCAAGAACGTGAAAATATTTCGTCGATTTCACTACGCCGTGCTGGCGGGGCGTACACCAACGACAATTGGACGCGCCAACACCAAGAAGTTATGAAAGCGGCGGCGGAAGATCCGCGTGTTGCGAGAATATTTGTATTCCCTGGTGCGAAGGTGCGCATGTGCAATGAGGCCACAGGGGATCGCGCATGGCTCAATAAAATCCGGCCGTGGTATGGCCACCACTACCACTTCCATGTGCGTTTGAAGTGCCCAGACGGGCTTAAAGGCTGTGTTGATCAAGCGCCGCCACCTGCCGGCGACGGCTGTGATGCGGCTCAAACATGGGTGGATAGCATCCTAAATCCACCGCCACCGAAGCCGCGCGATCCAAATGCACCAAAACCACAACCAAAGCGCCCAATCACAATGGCAAGCTTGCCAGCTCAGTGTTCGGCTGTGCTTTCTTCTCAGTAAGTAATACGCAAAATGGGCGCTCTTATGCGCCCATTCGCTTTCAATCATATTTTATGCATGCACTGTAGAGCGCCGCTTTGACCCTGCGCTTACTGTGTTTTTGTTGCGCTGTCGTTTGTGAGGAGTTCAAATGGGACGCAAGGCTCATTTTTTGAGTTTCTGATCACCAGCGATGTTTTTACGCTTTCTACGTTTGGGCATGAAAGAAGTTCACTGGTTAGAAATGTTTGAAAGCTGGGTAAATCGGGTGCGGTACATTTTAAAATGAAGTCAACCTCACCATTGAGCATATGGCATTCTCTCACAATGGGCCATTTATGACATTGCTCTTCAAAGTTCTTGAGGTCACTTTCAGATTGTGCGTGTAGGCCAACCATTGCGAAGACATTCACGTCAAAACCTAAAGCTTGCGCATCAATAATGACATGGCTTTTTTGGATCAATCCCATCTGCTCCAAGACTTTCACGCGCCGCAAACAGGGCGGAGCAGATATTCCGACGCGGCGAGAAAGCTCGATATTGGTAATACGCGCATTGGCCTGAAGTTCGGCTAGAATTTTTCGGTCAATATCGTCGATTTTATGCATGGTGTTGATTGTACTTATTTTTATCTGAACAGAAACTATGATTGTGGAGTAATCTGTCTCATTAGATCGCTTTTGATGCAAGATAATTTCGCGCATTTGGTTGATCAGCTGTGAAATTCTTTTCGTGAATATGTTTTTTAAGGCAATTGCGCGATTTGGATTTGCTACAATTGGGAAGGCGCTTTATACCACTGGAAATAGAGTTTCGATCAGGTGAAAGAAGAGCAAAATGACGACGACAAAGCATACAAAAGTTCTAATTATTGGCTCTGGTCCAGCTGGATATACGGCGGGCGTATATGCCGCGCGCGCTATGCTTTCCCCTATCTTGGTACAAGGCATTGAGCCAGGCGGCCAACTTACCACAACAACTGAGGTTGAAAATTTCCCTGGGTTTACTGAGATCCAAGGCCCTGAGTTGATGATGAAAATGCAAGAGCATGCTGCAGCAATGGGCACAGAAATCATCGGTGATATTATCACTGATTTGGATACAACTGTGCGCCCCTTTGTGGCGAAAGGTGATTCTGGGGCGACATATACAGCTGATGCTGTGATCTTGGCGACAGGTGCGCGCGCGAAATGGCTTGGCCTTGAGAGCGAAGAGGCTTTCAAAGGCTTTGGTGTGTCGGCTTGTGCGACTTGTGATGGGTTTTTCTACCGCAATATGGAGATCGTTGTTGTTGGTGGTGGCAATACGGCCGTTGAAGAAGCGCTGTTTTTGACCAACTTCGCTTCAAAAGTGACGCTTGTGCATCGCCGTGATACGCTTAGAGCGGAAAAGATTTTAATCAATCGCTTGATGAAGAACGAAAAGATAGAAGTTCTGTGGGATCACGAGCTTGTCGAAGTTTATGGAGATGAAGCACCTGTTAAGGGTGTGAATGGTGTTAAAGTGAAGCACGTGAAAACGGAAGCGATCACAGATATCCCTGCCAAAGGCGTCTTTATTGCCATTGGGCATGCGCCGGCAACAGAGCTTGTTGCGGATGTGCTTGAAACGCATAATGGCGGCTATGTTAAAGTCACCCCAGGCACAACAGAAACTTCGATTCCAGGCATTTTCGCCGCCGGTGATTTGACGGATCATAAATACCGCCAAGCCGTGACATCTGCTGGAATGGGCTGCATGGCGGCCTTGGATGCTGAAAAGTTTCTTGCAGAGCAAGAATAGAATTTAACGGACGTCTCATTTTCCAACAGCGAAATATTCAAACCAGAGGTATATAGCATGAAAACTGCATCATTCGGTCTTATCGGCGTTGGCGTCATGGGCGGGGCATTGGCCCTTAATATCGCGGATAAAGGTCATGATATTTCGCTGTATAATTTAGATGAAAGCACCGTTGATGATCTCATCGCAAATGCGGCTGATCTTGCACCACGCTTAACAAAAACCACCAGCGTAGCGGAATTAGTGGCCAATCTTGCCGCCCCGAGAGCGATTATCTTATTAGTACCAGCAGGCAAGCCTGTTGATTTGTCTATTGAGGAATTGGTGAAATATCTCGAACCAGGTGATACGATCATTGATGGCGGAAATAGTGATTATAAGGACACGCAAAAGCGAACTATTGCTGTTGAAAAGCTTGGGTTCAATTATCTGGGTGTCGGTGTTTCTGGCGGAGAAGAGGGCGCGCGCAACGGACCTTCAATGATGGTTGGCGGTTCGCCTTCTGCTTGGGAGCCCATTCAGCCCGTCTTTGAATCCATTGCTGCAAAATTTAAAGGCCAGCCCTGTGTGGCCCATCTTGGTGAAGGGGGTGCGGGGCATTTCATTAAAACGGTGCATAACGGCATCGAATATGCCGACATGCAGGCCATTGCTGAAGTTTATGGATTATTACGTGATGGCGAAAAGCAATCCGCAGCCCATATCTCAGAGGTTTTTGAGCAGTGGAATAAAGGAGTGCTTAACAGCTACCTTACTGAAATAAGCGCAAAAATTCTTGCAGCTGTTGATTCTGAAACTGGCAATGCCATGATTGACATGATCGTCGATAAAGCGGGTCAAAAGGGCACAGGGCGCTGGACTGTTGTTGAGGCTGTTCGGATGGGGCAAAATGCGTCTGTTATTGAGGCCGCATTGGGGGCTCGTGTTTCATCGGCGGAAAAAGATTTTCGTGAAGCTGTTGAGCCGGTTTTGGGTCGTACTCAATCAATGGAGATTGATTTTGATCGCGCAGATCTAGAATCAGCACTTCTTGTTGCGCGGATTATTGGATATGCGCAGGGGTTTCGCATTTTGCGCGCGGCATCTGACGAATTTGACTGGAAATTGGATTATGCGGCTATTGCGGAAGTCTGGCGCGAGGGCTGTATTATTCGCTCTGCTCTGTTGGATGATATTGCTGCGGCATATCGCACCGAATTGCCGAGAGGCCGCTTGATTCTCGATCCGACTTTTGCGGCGCTTTTAGCAAAACATGAGGGCGGATTGCGCCGCACTGTTGCAAAAGCCATCAGCGCAGGCTTGCCTGTGCCAGTCTTATCTGGGGCGATTTCTTGGTTTGACCAAAGCCGCAAAGCAAGAGGCACGGCGAATATGATTCAAGGCCAAAGAGATTTCTTTGGCGCGCATGGATTTAGGCGCGTTGATAAAGAAGGCGATTTCCACGGCAATTGGTGATGGCCGGCAAAACGGAGAGCTTCATTTTATTCTTAGAGATAATTCTGCTGAAAGATCGTATCGGCTTGGGGATACAATATTGGCGGCTCTTACGTCAAAATGAGAAACTATAGTCCAAGAAAATACAATCTTGTAAGATTTTCATCATAATTTTCACTTTTAGGAATAGCATATCTTGATTATGTATGGATAATCGAATTAAAGACACGGCAATATCGTCCGCATGCTGTCGGGCAGTTTTTTAGAAAGTACCTTTGATGTCACAACCTCTTGCCCCGATCCCAGAATTATATGTTTCTTATGATAGTGCTCAGAAGCTTAAAGTAGAAGCTTCTGATCTTGTGAGTTGGGATTTGACCCCTCGCCAGATTTGCGATCTTGAACTTTTGATGAATGGTGGTTTCAATCCACTGAAGGGTTTTTTAACTGAAAAAGATTACACTTCAGTTGTTGAAAATATGCGCTTAAGCGATGGTACGCTTTGGCCAATGCCGATCACGCTGGATGTATCTGAGAAATTCGCAAGCTCTTTGAAAGCAGGCCAAGATATTGCTCTGCGCGACCAAGAAGGCGTTATTCTGGCCACAATGACTGTGAGTGACAATTGGGTGCCAAACAAAGCGCGTGAAGCTGAGAAAGTTTTTGGTGCCGATGATTCTGCGCATCCAGCAGTCGATTATTTGCATAATAAAGCTGGTGAAGTTTACCTTGGTGGCCCGATCACAGGCATTCAACAGCCTGTGCATTATGACTTCCGCGCGCGCCGCGATACGCCAAATGAGCTCCGTGCTTTTTTCCGCAAAATGGGCTGGAGCCGTATCGTTGCATTCCAAACGCGTAATCCGCTGCACCGCGCTCACCAAGAGCTCACGTTCCGCGCGGCAAAAGAAGCTCAG
Organism: uncultured Celeribacter sp.; assembly: GCA_938008015.1. GTDB lineage: Bacteria > Pseudomonadota > Alphaproteobacteria > Rhodobacterales > Rhodobacteraceae > Celeribacter. The sequence goes on along the minus strand of CALLMA010000041.1, from coordinate 3,080 downwards.
GCGAACTTGCTTATTCAGCCAGTTGTAGGCATGACGAAACCTGGCGATGTGGATCATTTCACGCGCGTGCGTTGCTATGAGGCTGTTCTCGATAAATATCCAGCTTCAACAACAACAATGTCTTTATTGCCTCTCGCAATGCGCATGGCTGGGCCACGCGAAGCGGTTTGGCATGGTTTGATTCGTAAAAACTATGGCTGCTCGCACTTTATCGTTGGTCGCGATCATGCTGGCCCAGGTAAAAACTCTGCGGGCGAAGATTTCTACGGCCCTTATGATGCTCAGGATCTTTTCCGCGAGCACCAAGAAGAAATGGGCATCGAGATGGTCGATTTCAAACATATGGTCTATGTGCAAGAACGCGCACAATATGAGCCAAATGACGAGATTGCAGACCGTGACAATGTGACTATTCTTAATATTTCAGGGACAGAATTGCGCCGCCGTTTGGCGGAAGGTCTTGAGATACCTGAGTGGTTCTCTTTCCCAGAAGTGGTTAAAGAGCTGCGCCGCACAAAGCCCCCGCGCGCAAAGCAAGGTTTTACTGTATTTTTCACAGGTTTCTCTGGTTCTGGAAAATCCACAGTTGCGAATGCTTTGATGGTCAAACTCATGGAGATGGGCGGGCGCCCTGTAACACTCCTTGATGGTGATATTGTTCGTAAGAACCTTTCATCAGAACTTGGGTTCTCGAAAGAGCACCGTGATCTCAATATCAAACGCATTGGATATGTGGCCTCTGAGATTACTAAAAATGGCGGGATTGCGATTTGTGCGCCGATTGCGCCTTATGCGACAACGCGCCGCCATGTGCGCGAAGAGATCGAGAGTTATGGAGCCTTTGTGGAAATTCATGTGGCGACATCTCTTGAAGAATGTGAGCGCCGTGATCGCAAGGGTCTCTATAAGCTCGCGCGCGAAGGGAAGATCAAAGAGTTCACGGGCATTTCTGATCCGTATGATGTGCCGGTTAACCCTGAAGTCGTGCTTGAGACAGAAAATGTTGATGTAGATCACTGCGCTCAGCAAGTTGTTCTTAAGCTTAAGAGCATGGGTTTGATTTCAAACTAAGACAGCTTACATATTCTCAAAAGGCCGCCCTTATATTGGGGCGGCCTTTTTGTTTTGAGGGTTAAACGGCGTTACGGCCGCCAAAGATCGCTGAGCCTACTCTTATATAAGTCGCCCCTTGTCCAATAGCTGTTTCAAAATCAGCAGACATTCCCATGGATAATTCTCTGATATCATTGCGGTAAGCAATCTTTTTCAATAGGGCGAAGTGCAAAGATGGCTCTTCTTGAGCAGGGGGGATGCACATGAGACCTTCAATGTGCAGCCCTAGCGCACGACACTCAGCTATAAATGCATCAGCTTCTGAAGGGATGATGCCCGCCTTCTGATCCTCTTCGCCTGTGTTGACTTGGGCATAGAGGCGCGGACATGTGCCAACTTCCCCTGCGATGCGCGCAATGGCTTTCGCGAGCTTCAAGCGATCAAGCGTTTGAATGACATCAAATAGCTCCACAGCTTGGCGTGCTTTGTTGCTTTGGAGTGGGCCAATGAGATGAAGCTCCGTGTTAGGAAAGCTGGCTTTGAGCGCGGGCCATTTTTCTGCAGCCTCTTGCACGCGGTTTTCGCCAAAGATTCGCTGCCCATCCAATAAGGCTTTTTCTATTTTGTCAGTAGGCTGTGTCTTGGATACAGCGATTAATTTGACATCGTTTTCCTCACGATTGCTGAGGCGAATTGAATTCTCAATGGTGTTGCGAACAGAGGTCAGTGACATCATAAAAACCCTAAATTGTTGTATTTGCGCGTATATTTATACTGTTTTAGGAGCGCTTGGGAACTGTGGCATAAATGCATCACCCCTTTAGCGATTTGCGAAACTCGGTCACAGAAACTTGACCGAAAAGCTTACAATGCGCATTCATTCGGCACATGCTAGGCAAACCTAGTGTAGTGAAACAATAATCCAATGAGGGATAACAATGAAAAAGTTTCTTCTTTCTTCTGCTGCAGTAGTAGCATTCGCAGGCGCAGCGGCAGCTGAGGTTGAGTGGTCAGGCGACGCAACTCTTGGTTACAACGACGAAGTTGAAAAAGGCGTATTCTGGGACGCAGGTCTTGGCGTAGATCTTTCACAAGAGCTTAACAACGGTTGGAGTGCAGCAGCGTCTCTTGATGTTGATCTTTTTGATACAGGAACAGCTGTTGAAAATGGTTCAGCAGGCGTTTCTGGTTGGGTTGTAACAGTTGAAAATGACGTTGTTTCAGTTTCTGCTGGTGATGTTGATACAGCTGCTGAGTCATTCAGCTTTGTTTCTGAAGTTGACGCAGACACAACAGCTAGCGCTGGCGGTAAAATCAATGATGAATCTGCAGATTATGCGGGCGAAAATGTTGGTGTTATTGTGACATCTACTATCGGCTCTATCGATGTTGCGGCATCTATGCAGCACGGTACAGACAATCAAGATGGCGCAGTTCAGCTTTATGCTGGCGGTGAGTTCGGCAATATCACTGCAGGCCTCCTATACGCTTCAGAAACAGATACAGGCACGTCAGGTGCAACAACAATTAACCAAGATGAAGCGATTTTGCTTTCAGCTGGCCTTGCATTCGCAGGTGCTGACCTGACATTCAACGCTGGTTCTGTTGCAGATAAAGCTCGCTACGGTGTTGAAGTTTCTTACCCGGTAGGCGACATCACATTTGGCGCATTCTACACAAACGTAGACAAAACAAATGCAAAAGCTGCATATGGTGTTGAAGCTGTATACGAAGCTGGTGCTCTTGAAGCAAAAGCATACTACCAGAGCGTTTTCGCTGTAGCTGAGCTTGGTCTTGGTGTTGAGTACGATCTTGATAACGGCGTTGAAGTATTCGCTGGCTTTGTAGATGGTGATAACTCTAGCTCAGATTACGGTTTCTACCTTGGTGGTGAATATGACCTAGGTGGCGGCGCATCTGTTCTTGCTTCTTACGCTGCAAACGACGTAACTGCTGGCGAATTTGACGCAGTTGCTGGCGGCCAAGAAGATATCAAAGACGGTATCACACTTGAGCTAAGCCTCGAC
>CALLMA010000040.1 GCA_938008015.1 uncultured Celeribacter sp. | reverse complement strand
GGTGCAACACATGCCGCGTCCGACCTTGACAAGTTAGCCCGGCGTACCGCGGGTAATGACAGCCTCATCAGCTGGCTTGGTTTTCCTCAATGGCGTCGGGGCAATTGGTGGTCCGATCATTGTTGGTTGGCTTTTATCCATCATCGGCCCGCAGGGATATTGGGTTATGCAAATGGCATTGTTTTTCCCAGTTGCATTTTATGCTCTTTGGCGCACAACACGCCGCGCATCTATCCCTGCAGCAGAAACGAGCAGCTATGTTGCCATTATGCCCTCAACGTCGATTGTGGGTGCAGAAGTCGCGCAAGAGGTGGCAATTGAGCTCTCTGAAGCCTCAGAAGAAGAAAATACAGCCTAAGTTTGAAAAGCCTATTCTGACATCACTTTGCTTTTTAATGAAGCAAAAGGGGCTCTCTTATAATTCTTGGGCTTGATTTCTTGCCCCTTGATTGGAATTAGTTTAATGTCAAACTAATTTTGAATTTCATGCAGGCAACTGCATCACTTTAATAAATTTCCGGAGGAAAGATGGCAGATTCAACTTTCGATCTCATAGTGATTGGTGCAGGGCCTGGCGGCTATGTCGCAGCGATACGCGCAGCTCAACTTGGTCTTAAAGTAGCATGTGTCGAACGAGAGCATTTAGGCGGCATTTGCCTAAACTGGGGATGTATCCCTACAAAAGCTCTGCTGCGTTCAGCTGAGGTCTATCACCAATTTCACAGAGCGTCAGAATTTGGTCTTTCTGTTGAAAAAGCCAGCTTTGATTTAAACGCGATTGTGAAACGCTCTCGTGGTGTTTCTGCTCAAATGAATGCCGGCATTAAAGGCTTATTCAAAAAGAACAAAATTACCAGCATCATGGGAGAAGCAAAGATCGTCTCGCGTGGTAAGGTCGAAGTGAAATCCGACAAATCGGTAGAAACGATATCTGCAAAGAATATCATCGTCGCCACAGGCGCACGCGCGCGCGAATTGCCTGGTCTTGAGGCCGATGGTGATCTTGTATGGACATATAAACACGCCTTAACACCCAAAAAGATGCCAAAAAAGCTTTTGGTGATCGGCTCTGGGGCGATCGGGATTGAATTTGCAAGTTTCTACAACACTCTTGGGGCAGATACGACTGTCGTTGAGGTTATGGACCGCGTTTTACCTGTTGAAGATAAAGATGTTTCTCAATTTGCGAAGAAACAATTTGAAAAGCAGGGCATGAATATCTGGGAAAAGGCGATGGTCAAATCGCTCGATCGCAAGCCTGGAAAAGGTGTGACAGCTCATATTGAAAAAGCTGGCAAAATCGAAAAGCATGAGTTTGACACTGTGATCTCTGCCGTTGGCATCGTAGGCAATGTTGAAGGACTTGGGCTTGAAGAGCTGGGTGTGAAAATCGATCGCACGCATGTGATCACCGATGAATACTGCCGCACAGGTGTTGACGGGGTGTTTGCTATTGGTGATGTGGCTGGCGCGCCATGGCTGGCACATAAGGCATCCCATGAGGGCGTGATGGTGGCAGAGCTGATTGCAGGTCAAAAACCACATCCAATCAAACCAAATTCCATCGCAGGCTGCACATATTGCCATCCGCAAGTTGCCTCTGTCGGCCTCACTGAAGAAAAAGCAAAAGAAGCAGGCTATAAGATCAAAGTCGGCAAATTCCCTTTCATGGCCAATGGTAAAGCGGTCGCAATGGGAGAAGCTGAAGGCTTGGTTAAAACTATTTTTGACGAGAAAACGGGTGAATTACTCGGTGCGCATATGGTTGGTGCAGAGGTGACAGAAATGATCCAAGGTTATGTGATCGGCCGTCAACTTGAAACCACGGAAGAAGACCTCATGCATACAGTCTTCCCACATCCGACGATGTCAGAGATGATGCATGAATCTGTCTTGGCGGCTTACGGAAAAGCCCTTCACATATAAAAATTGATCACGATTTTTAGTAGAACGAGCGCAATTTTGCGCTCGTTTTTTATTGTACATTTATGTTTTTCCACAATTACAGTTTGTTAAGTTGCGCCATTCGTTATTGCCGTTTATCAAACACAAAAGCGATTTCTATGCTGCTTTCTATGACGTGAAGGATCTATTATGGCCGAGCTAAAAAATATCGAAGTACGTGGGGCGAGAGAACACAATCTGAAAGGTGTCGATGTTGATATTCCGCGTGATAAGCTGGTTGTCATTACGGGGCTTTCTGGATCTGGAAAATCATCACTTGCCTTTGATACAATCTATGCCGAAGGTCAGCGAAGATATGTGGAAAGTCTTTCTGCATATGCGCGTCAATTCCTTGATATGATGGGTAAACCTGATGTTGACCATATTTCAGGGCTTTCTCCAGCTATTTCGATTGAGCAAAAAACAACCTCTAAAAACCCGCGTTCAACCGTTGGCACCGTAACAGAAATCTACGATTATTTACGTCTCTTGTTTGCCCGCGCAGGGACGCCTTATTCGCCAGCCACGGGCGAGCCGATTGATGCTCAGCAAGTGCAAGATATGGTTGATTTAATCATGAAGCGCGAGCAGGGAGAGCGCGGGTATATTCTCGCGCCCATCGTGCGTGACCGCAAAGGGGAGTACCGCAAAGAATTTCTTGATCTGCGCCAGCAAGGTTTTCAGCGGGTCAAAGTTGATGGTGAGTTCTATGATTTAGACGAACCCCCAACGCTTGATAAGAAGTATCGCCATAATATTGATGTTGTTGTCGATCGGATCGTCATCCGTGACGGGCTCGAAACGCGTTTAGCCGACAGCCTGAGAACGGCGCTGGATTTAGCCCAAGGGATTGCGATTTTAGAAACGGCCCCGCGCGAAGGCGACGCAGAAAGAATTACCTTCTCTGAAAATTTTGCCTGCCCCGTTTCTGGCTTTACCATTTCTGAAATCGAGCCAAGATTATTTTCTTTTAACGCTCCTTTTGGAGCCTGCCCATCATGCGATGGTTTAGGTGCAGAGTTATTTTTCGATGAACGCTTAGTTGTGCCTGATGCGACATTAAAGGTCGCAGATGGTGCAATAGCGCCATGGCGAAAAGGAAAAAGTCCGTATTTCCTTCAAACAATTGAAGCCCTTGCGAAACATTATGGGTTTAAAGCTTCAACGCCTTGGAAAAAACTACCCGCAAAGGTTCAAAAAGTATTCCTCTTTGGATCAGGCACGGAAGAAATTCCCTTTCGTTATGACGATGGTGGGCGGGTATATGAGGTCACACGTAGTTTTGAGGGCGTCATTCCCAATATGGAACGCCGCTACCGTGAGACGGATAGTAACTACATTCGTGAAGAATTTGAGCGCTACCAGAATAATCGCCCCTGTGCCGATTGTGAGGGCTTTCGTTTGCGCCCTGAAGCTCTCGCCGTCAAAATCGGATCCGAGGACAATCTGCGCCATGTGGGCCATGTCGTTAATATGTCTATCAAAGAAGCTTATGATTGGATTGATGGGATTATGGAAACGATGGGAGCGCAAAAGCAAGAAATTGCCCGCGCCATCGTGAAAGAAATCCATGAACGCCTCGGCTTTTTAAATAATGTTGGGCTGGAATATCTCACGATGTCGCGCGCCTCTGGCACGCTCTCAGGGGGAGAAAGCCAGCGCATTCGCTTAGCATCTCAAATTGGCTCAGGACTACAAGGGGTTCTCTATGTCTTAGACGAGCCTTCTATCGGATTGCATCAAAGAGATAATGATCGCCTCATTGGAACGTTGAAAAATCTTCGAGATCAAGGGAATACGGTCATTGTTGTTGAGCATGATG
>CALLMA010000039.1 GCA_938008015.1 uncultured Celeribacter sp. | reverse complement strand
GATAGTGCCGTGTCTCAAGTCATCTGAAATTCAACCCGATCCAAAGAAGCCAATTTGGCAAAACGGGTTAACTCAGCGTGGATTCTCTCTAAACGCTTTGGAGTTTTTAGACGTTCTTTCTCAAACCACATATTCGTCACTGTCAAAACGCCTGATTTTCGATTGCCTTTTACTTCAATACGCCCCACGAATTTATGGCCTTCTAGCATCGGATAAACATAGTACCCCCATTTTCTTTTGGCCTCTGGCACAAACATTTCAACTTTATAGTCAAAGCCAAACAAACGATGCAAACGAATGCGATCTCGTATTGCGGGATCGAACGGGTTCAATATGCGTAATCGTGTGTTGGGGGTTTTAAGGGATTGAATGCGATCATAAATGTCATGTGCTGCATAGACTTGAGCAACAGATTTATCTGCATATTCAATCTCTACTTCAATAAGCTCACCTTTCCGTGTTTTCGCCCAAGCGGAAACCTCGGCGCTGTCACAGGCCGCCCAAAAATTACGTATATCGCCAAGTGAACCAAAACCAAGACGAAAAATTGCGGCGTCACATAGCCTATGAATTTGCTGACGATCCGTTAATCTCGGCGCATCTTCAGGAAAAACCCGCTCTGCCAAGTCATAAAATTTTGTAAAGCCTTCTCTATAAGTTGTCGCCAAATCGCCAGCATACCACAGGTAGTCCAAAACCATTTTATGGGGAGGGCGTGCCCACATTTTTTTATTCGCCGTTGTTTTTGCGATGAAATCTTGGGTCGATAGCGGCCCTTCGATCGTAATGCGTTCCATGATATGCTTGATTAATGAAGCGTCTAAATGTTTGCCAAACCAATTTGATTGACCAACCTCACGCCTTTTTCGCTCAAATTGACGCCGCCACATTGGGAGAAAGCTCATAGGCAGAATAGAGGCATCATGGGTGAAATGCTCAAATATTTGCCTTTGATCGCGCAATAGGGGATCGAGCATAGATTCCCTGTAGTTTTGATTGCGGCTCCATAAAATATGGTGATGAGCCCGAGAGACAACTTGAATAGTGTCTAATTGTACAAATCCCAACCCCTTTATGATCGCAAGTGGATCGCAAGGGCCTGTGGGAGATTGCGTTAATCCATGTGATGTTAACCACAAAGCGCGTACCGTTTGGTTGTCAATTTTCATTTCAATCCAATTCAGTGCAAAATTGCACAAATTAAATGCGCGTGCAGATTCTAATAACGCCTGATCGAGGCTAAAATATTGTCGAGTTATAGGCGCTTTTAGTAAATGTTAGCGCTAAATTTGAAGTATCGTAGGTATATCTGCTTACAAAATAAGCATAGCGAAGAAAAACCACAAGAAAGAAGAAAATAAGATTGAATACATAAGATTCTCATATTTAGATAAGTAGTGCTGACATTATTTTGTTAAAACATTAACCCTTTAAAATATGAGTGCGAGCGCTATGCCTATGAATACTTCTTCATTTTTGTTTGACCCAAAGTTTGAAAAAAGCTCTTGTGGCGTTGGCTTTATTACCCGCAAAGATAGCACTCAAACCTTTGAGATTTTGCAAAAGGGCCATGAAGCACTCTGCGCTGTGCCTCATCGTGGGGGTATGTCCTCGGAAGGCGTTGGGGATGGGGCGGGCGTCTCGGTAGATTTATCGCTTGAATTCTTTTCACGCCTGAGTGAGCGCAAGCTGACGGCGGGGAAGTTCGGTGTTGGGAATTTCTTTTTACCAGAGAACCCCGATTACCATCTTGCAGCAGAGGCACTGATTGAAGCGGCTTTTGAAAGGGCTGGATTTACCATTGCGATAAAACGCGATGTTCCAGTTGATAACGCGGCAATCGGCGCGCGTGCCGTTAAGTGCCAATTGCCAATTAGGCAATGGGTTTTCGTTGCGCCTGATAAGATGGCACAAAAAGAATTTGATAAGAAAATTTATGATGCTTTGCTTGAGATTGAGGCCTCTGCTTACACGCAAGATGACTTGGCCGGATTATATCCTCTCTCGCTTTCCTCGCGCATGCAAGTTCTCAAGGGGCGCTTAAACTCATGGGAAATTATTCCCTATTTCAAAGATTTTTCTAATCCAGACCATAAAGTTCATACGTTATATTTCCATACACGCTTTTCAACGAATACAGACCCGCATCCCTCCATGGCGCAGCCTTTTCGGATGATGGCGCATAATGGCGAGTTAAATACGGATAAGAAAAATAGATTGTCAGAAGCGGCAATTGCGCTCGCGCGCAGTAAATCCATCGTCCGTCCTAAGGGGCAATCAGATAGTTGCCGCATGGATCAAACATTGCATAGTCGTGTTTATGACGAGGGATTGGATTTGGTCGCGGCTGTGGTTGCGATGATGCCGCCTGCTTGGGAGAATGATAAAGAGCAGAGCGCTCAGGTGCGCGCGATGTTTGAATATTTTTCACTTTACGAAGAGAAAAATGATGGTCCAGCCGCGTTGATTTTTGGCGATGGCAATGTCATCGGAGCGCGCCTTGATCGCTTGGGGCTGCGTCCTTTGAGATCTGTTGAGACAGATGACTACCTTGCGGTTATGTCGGAAGCAGGTCAAATTAACTTTGATCCGGCGAGTGTTGTGAGGAGAGGGCGTGTCGAAGCGGGGGGAATGATTTATTATAATCACTCAGAGGGCCGCGTTTATGAAACGACGGAAGCTCTGGAAGCTTTAGCCGCGGAGAGGGATTACACAGCCCTTCTCAAAGAGGCGCAGGTCAATATCGATGATTTACCCTATTCTGAATCAGATCCTAAAATCGCAGCAGGGCGATATGAAGGCGATTTGAATACAGCCTCTCGATATGTGGCTTATACGCTCAATCAAGAAAGCTTTAAGTTCTTGATGGATCCTATGTTGCAAACGGGGGCGGAGAAAGTTTCTGCGATGGGATATGGGAATGCCATCAACGCATTGTCAGATAATGAAGGCGGTGTCGCGAAATATTTCAGCCAGAGATTTGCGCAAGTGACGAACCCACCGCTCGATTCGATCCGAGAAGCGGATGGTATGACATTGCGCGTTGCTTTGGGTGAGAAGACGCATACGGGCAAAGTCACAATGCGCCAAGTCGTCCTTAATTCTCCCATCCTCAATATGACAGATATGTTGAAAATCAAGGCGCAAGGCGACACGCCTTGGGGGCAGTTTGATATTTTATATCAACCAAATTTTGACAACCCTGAGCTCAATGAGAAAGCTTTGATTGAAGCGATTGATACGGTTGGGGATCAAGTTGTTGAATTTGCGCGCACGAAAGGTGGTATCGCGATTCTCAGCGATCGCCACATCGCGTCAAAGCGCGCAGCAATTCCAATGACGCTAGCCATCTCAGCTATAAACCAGCGTTTGATCGAGGAAGGTCTGCGCTTTAAGGTGAGCCTTGTTGTTGAAAGTGGGCAGATGTTCTCAGCGCATCACATTGCCTGTGCACTTGGATTTGGGGCAGCTGCTGTTTATCCAATTGCCGTTCGCATTCGTGCAGAAGAGCTTTTCGGATCTGAAGCGGGCGTTGCGTTCCGAAAGTTTAAGAAGGCGGCTGAGAAATCTCTCATGAAAGTTATGGGCAAGGTTGGCCTTTGTACGGTTGAAAGCTATTCAGGCGGCGAGTTTTTTGAGCCTAACTTTTTAGATACAAGCGATCCTGTTTTTGCAAAATATCTGCCAAATATGAACACCCCAGTGGGCGGTGTACGCTTTAATGTTGTCGCAAAATCCGTTGCCGATTGGCATGAGCGGGCGCTACAGGTTGAAACTGAAAAAGACATCCCGATCTTAGGTCTCTTTAAAGAAAGATCAGAAGGATCTGGGCATAGCTACGGTACGACGGCGGTGCGAGGGTTTGTTGATTTAACAGAAGAGAAAATTAGCTTCTCTACTGATGAAGAAGACAATGATCCGCTTCGGCTTATGACATTGCGCCAACTTGATGATGCTTTTGGTATTGATGATAAGGGCTATGTGAATACGTCTTTTGAAAAGTTGCCAAAAGAAAAAATTGATAATTTTACGATCACAGAAGGCTACCGCGCCTTTAGTCGGCAAATGCGTCAAGAGCGCCATAATCGCCCTGCTGCGATCCGAGATATTTTAGCCTTTCCGGCCGATATCACGTTTCTCGATAGCGCGGAGGATATCAAAAAAGAAATGATGCTCTTCAATCGTGCGGGCAATCGTGATTTTGTGATCCGTGGTTTGGAATGCACAAAACTATCAGAGCGCGAATATCTTTTGAGACTAACAGGCCCTAAAGCAGATGAATTAGGACGTTTAGATGCTCTCGCAGCAACGCTTGTTGAGCGCTTTGGCGATGATCTTGAAGGGCATTTTATCACAAAAGGCGCTTTGCAGGTGACTGTTGCGGGCATGGCGCATGATTATGTATCTCGCCTGCGCTCAGCCGCTGATCCGATAGATCTTTCGCAAGTGCAGCCCGCCTCTGAAATCACCCCGCGCCTCGCCTCTGGCGCAATGTCGCATGGCGCGCTTGTTGCAAGCGCACATGAAGCCGTTGCCCATGGCACTAATATGGTCGGGGGGATGTCGAACTCAGGTGAGGGCGGTGAGCATATTTCACGCTATGGAACCATTCGCGCCTCTCGCATTAAGCAGTTTGCAAGCGGGCGCTTTGGTGTGTGGGCGGGCTATTTAGCCGATCCAAACCTTGAAGAAATCGAAATCAAAATTGGCCAAGGTGCAAAGCCGGGTGAGGGCGGACAATTGCCCGCGCCGAAGGTGAATGTTGAAATTGCCGCGGCGCGAGGCGGCACGCCGGGGGTTGAACTCATCAGCCCACCACCGCACCATGATACATATTCAATCGAAGATTTGGGCCAGTTGATCCATGATGCGAAAGCCGCGCGTGTGCGCGTGGTTGTGAAGTTGGTTTCTTCCGAAGGCATTGGCACAATCGCAGTCGGTGTCGCAAAAGCGGGTGCTGATGTGATCAATGTCGCCGGCGGCACAGGGGGAACTGGCGCTGCATCTGTGACATCGTTGAAATACACAGGGCGTGCGGCTGAGATTGGCATTGCAGAAGTTCATCAAGCGCTTTGCCTCAACGGCATTCGTCAAAAGGTGAAACTACGTTGCTCAGGCGCGATGCAGACCGGCTCAGATGTTGTGAAAGCGTCATTGCTGGGCGGCGATAGTTTCGAATTTGGAACGACGGCCTTGATGATGCTGAAATGTGTTATGGCCAAAAATTGCAACATTAAATGCCCTGCAGGCTTAACAACCAATCCTGAAGTTTTTGATGGCGATCCACGCGCTCTAGCGCAATACTTGCTTAACATTGCGCATGAAGTGCGTGAAATCTTGGCAGGGCTTGGCTTTAAGAGCCTTGATGAGGCGCGCGGGCGTGCGGATTTATTGCATTTGCTCGACCACCCTTCTTCCGTTGGGCAGTTGGATTTGCGCGCGATGTTGCAATCTGTTGAAGAGGTGCAAGTTGATGATCCAATTTACCTCGAAAAAGATTTTTCAATTGACGATAAACTTTTGGAACAGGTGAAATCTCGCTTGTTTGAGGGAGAGGAAACGGAAATTGAAATCCTGCCAAATGAGCCTTTAAATAACCGCAATAAAACTGTCGGTGGACAGCTGGGTGTCGATATCGAGCGGCTTTTGAATCACGATGGCGAAAAATGCACTGCTGCTTATGAAGATAGCAGAGGGCGCCGTTATCTGGCTCCAAATAGTGTCAAAGTCACAACTCAAGGTTCGGCAGGGCAAAGCTATGGTGCGTTTTGCAATGATGGGATGGTGATGCATCATATTGGCACATGTAACGATGGTGTTGGCAAAGGGGCATCTGGCGGTGATATTATCGTGCGCAGCCCTGGCGGCGGACGCGAGGGTGAAAATGTCCTGATTGGGAATTTCGCACTCTTTGGTGCAACGGGTGGGCGCACATTTATTGAGGGCCAAGCGGGCGATCGCTTCGCAGTCCGCAATTCCGGTGCGACGGCGGTTGTTGAAGGTGTGGGTGATTTTTGTGGCGAATACATGACGAATGGGGCAATTTTGAACCTTGGCGGATTTGCGAAGGGATATTGCAACGGCATGTCAGGTGGATTTGCATATCAATATGACCCTGAAGGAAAGCTCAGTGCCGCATTAAGTGATGATTCCGTCATCATGGGGCATTTAGATGAGAGCGATGCCGCGGTGTTTCATGAAGATGCTATAAAGATCATGCTCGAGTGGCACATTGATGCAACGCAATCTCCACTGGCCAAAAAGCTTCTTTCGAATTGGAATGAAACACGTGAACACATGGCATGGATTATGCCTAAGGCGCTCTTAAAGTATCAAGATGCCGACGTTATTTTAGCAAGTTCTACACGTAAATCATTAGTCGAAGAATTATCATCGGCCTTATCTAATCATCAGATCATGGTGCTTAAAAAGGCTTTCAAAAAAGGCACGCCTGTTCATTTTGGCGCTGTTCCGAATTATGGAGATTTGGACACTGAAGAAATGTTCAAACTTGTCAGCAGCTACTGCGTGTATGAACAAGCCCAAGCGCTTGCGGCAAAGCGAGTAGCCCTCAATGGCAATGCTCTATTGCAAGATAAAATCGCAAAAAATCTCATTTTGACCGAAGATTATTCATTGATGGCCGCTCTTGCAAAACATGCAAAGATCGCCATAGAGGATTATGATGATCAAGGGCTTGCGGCATTGGTGTCACATAAGCGCTTGAGTGATTTTAAACGCGCGCTCAGTTTGCGCAACATATTGAGCATGGATAGCCCTGGAACTTATGGTTGGATCTTGCACCAAACGAGAAAGAACCATAAATTGCTCGGAGAAATTCCAAGCTTTGATGCCTTATTTGCAAAAAATGCGCTTCCTGATTTGGTAGCCCGAAACTCGGCGGAGTAACCATAATAACAATGAGTAAGAAAATTCCTTATATCCCTGAAGGTGCGCCTTTTTCAGGAGAACAAAAACAATGGCTTGGTGGCTTTTTAGCGGGTATCAACACGCGAGCATTAGCCCCTAACTCTGCACAGGCCTCTCAAGGGGCAGGGGCGAGCCAGCAGACGATAGATATTATTTTTGGCACTCAAACGGGTACAGCTGAAATGATCGCGCAAGATGCGGCAGCGGTTGCGCGCTCAAAGGGGTTGGCCCCACGTCTCGCAGAGATGGACGAGGTGACGGCAGCTTCTTTGGCTTCCATGGATAATCTTTTGGTGATTGTGTCGACTTATGGCGAAGGTGAAATGCCTGATAATGCGCACCAATTTTGGGAAGATGTCTCCGCATCAACGACGGCGCGTGTCGAAAATCTGAACTACAGTGTGCTTGCTTTGGGTGACACAAGCTATGAGCATTTCTGTCAGGCTGGGAAGTTGGTTGATACGCGTCTTGAGCAACTTGGCGGGCGACGTTTGCATGAGCGAGTTGATTGTGATGTGGAATATGAAGAACATGCAAATGCGTGGATTGAAAAAGTTATCACAGTTGTAGCGGCTTCATCCCCTCAAAGGCAAAACGCCGCATCAGCGCCCGCATCAGAGCCGCAATCGAAAGCGAAAACGGCCCCTAAATGGGGGCGTAAAAATCCGTTTCTTGCAACAATTCTCGATAATCGGAACTTATCAGGGGCGAATTCAGCGAAAGAAATTCGTCATATTGCCTTTGATCTTGCTCAAAGCGGCATGAGCTATGAAGCAGGGGATGCGCTTGGCGTTTTGCCTGTCAATTCGCCCACGCTGATTAAGGGCTTTTTAGAGCGCCTTGGCGCGAAGGCTGACGATAAAATCGAAGGGCATGACGCGCCTCTCGGTGAATTGCTCGCGACAGGCTTTGAAATTATGACGCCACCTCGGACCTTGATTCATAATTTAGAGCCTATTGTCAAAAATGATGAGTTGAGCCGAATTATAGGCAATGGAGATAAAGAGGCGCTAGAGCATTATCTCTGGGGTAAAGATACGCTTGATTTATTGAACCTTGCACCCTCAATTGATTATGATGCGGCTGAGGTGTTGAGTTGGCTGAAGCCTTTGCAACATCGCGCTTATTCCATCTCATCAAGTCCAAAAGCGCATCCAGGTGAAGTGCATCTGACAGTGGCAGCCGTGCGCTGGATGTATGATGAGCGCCAGCATAATGGCGTTTGTTCGACATTCCTTGCGGATTATGTGCCTGAAGGGCAGTCGGCAGGCATTTTTATGTCGCCCAACAAGAGCTTCCGCGTCCCACAAGATGATAGCGTCCCTATGATTATGATCGGCCCTGGTACTGGCATTGCGCCATTTCGAGCCTTCTTAGAGGAGCGCCGTGAAAGAGGGGCGAGTGGGAATAATTGGCTCTTTTTCGGCGATCAGCATCGCAAGAGTGATTTCATCTACGAAGATGAGATTAAAAAAATGAGTGAAGACGGTATCTTAAACCGCCTTGATCTTGCTTTCTCTCGCGATCAATCTGAAAAAATCTACGTCCAAAATCGCATGCTGGAAAATGGCAAAGAGCTTTTTGCTCAATTGCAAGAAGGGGGGCATTTTTATGTGTGCGGCGATGCAACGCGCATGGCGAAAGATGTTGATGCGGTACTTCATGAGATCATTGCGGCCCATGGCGCAATGAGCGAAGAGGCTGCGAAAGATTACGTGAAAAACCTCAAACGCGAAAAGCGCTATGTGCGAGATGTCTATTAAGGGTTTTAAATATTTATGAGATGATGCGTATCAATCTCTATTGCGAGCGCATTGATATTGGCTTTTTAATTGAGCTAATCAATGCGCTCAGCAATATTGCAATTTTTATCGATTTTGAAAGATCAGCCTGAAGTTTTTCGACCAAGCCTAAGCTTCATAGCCTTCAAAGGTAATATTATCGGCAACCTTACGCGCTTGTATCTCTTGCTCTTTTGATTTCACCGTCCAGCATAAAATCGCAGCGCCTTTCGCCTTGAGAGTATGAACTGGAGGGGTATCTAAGGCATTGCGGTCGTAAGAAATAAAACTGGCCTTTGCCTCGTCATAATGGGGCACATGCTTGAGGTTTTCACGTATCTTTGGGTCTAAATAGTGCCACATTGGGTCTGTGAA
>CALLMA010000038.1 GCA_938008015.1 uncultured Celeribacter sp. | reverse complement strand
GCACCCGCCTTGATCTCTCAGCACGAAACATTGAACCCGCTGGCCGATCTATATGGCGATAATGTGGAAATTCTCAATGTCACGCCTGTGAGAGCTATAGAAGAGCAAGCGCACGATATGGTGCTAAATACGCAAGAGAACGCACCGCAAATAGGCATGAAGGCAACTTCTGGAGGGCTTTATTTCGATGATGATATTTCATTGGCGAGATGGGCTCTTGAGAACCCGCAAGAGCTTACTGATGGGCAAATTACAGTCCTCAGAAGCTTAGTAAACCGCAAAGCAAATAGAGATTTATTAGAGCTTTCAGGCGTCAACCCTGACGATATTCGCAACCTCATTAGAGCTGTCGCCTGAAAACACTTACCCTGAAAAGATTTCAAAGGAGCAAAAAATTAACATGAAACCAAATTTTGTCAAAACAAAAAATTTCGCTCGATTTATGTCGGCCATGTCGAATTTTGGAGAGCGTGGTGCAGATGAAAATCGCTTAATCATTGTCGATGGCGAACCAGGTCTTGGCAAGACAACCATTTTGCAGCGTTGGGCCTCTGATAATTCATGTGTTTATCTCAGAGCTAAATCTGATTGGACACCGCGGTGGTTTTTACAAGAGCTTTTGCAAGGTCTTAGCGTCCAGCTTATACCTTTCAACTATGAGAAGCGCTTTAATCTAGCATTAAAGGAGCTTTCAGAGCGAAGCGTGCATGCGGAGTTTGCAGATCGTCAATTTGCCGTTGTTATTGATGAAGGTGATTTCATTACAAGCCGCGGGCAGCTCGTGGAAACCATCCGCGATCTTGCTGATGTTGGCGGTGTCACTTTTATCATTGTTGGTATGGGGCGCATTCGTGATAATCTCACCCGCTATCCACAAGCGGCCAGCCGTGTAAATTCCTATGTACGTTTTGAGCCAGCTGATCTTGAGGATGTGAAGCTCTTTTTTAAAGAGCGTTGCGAGGTGGCTATTCGAGAGGATTTAGCACGTTTTATTCATCGTGCGACCTCAGGGTTTAATCGCGAGCTTTTAGAGGCGGTTAAAAATGTCGAGCGCTTTGGGTTGCGAGCCCAGTTAAATGATCCGCAAACAGGCATGAGCCTGAAGGAAATGGCAGGGCAACATTTAATCAATGATCGCCGGACTGGCACACCAATTCGTGTTCCGGAGGCAGTGTAATGAATGCTCTGACAGGTTGGGATATTCTGCAAATGGAAGGGCCATGTGATTTAAGTTACCTGGATTCCATGAGTCCAGAAGCGCTGGAGGCGAGCTTTTTAGAGGCTGCGGAAAGAAGCTCTCTTATCGCAATGGTTTTATTGCGCACAGTCGCGCAGATGTTGTCGCATGAGAGCGACCTTACGCAAGTTTATGAATGGCTTCAATGTGAGGTCTCTAAGCGCCAGAAAATTAATGAAAGAGCTGCGCTATGAGTGGGGTTGCGCATATACAAATGGCGGTAATGAAAGCCATTGGTGATCAATGCCTCACGATGGATCAATTGGAAGAAGCAACAGAGATTCCGCGTAGAAAAATTAGCCAAGGTGCGCAAGGCCTCATTCTTGGCGGGCATGCTGAACGCTTGTCGCGGGGCTGTTTTCGTCTAACGGATCTGGGCAAGCACTCTTTGAGCCAAGGCATGATCCTCAAGACAGGTCCGAAAGGTCCGCATGCTTTAGCAAGCCGGCCGAGAAAACGCGATACATTACGCCAGCGTGCGTGGAATGCGATGCGTATGGATACCCGTGCGACATTCACAATCGATGATCTGGTGATGATCAGTATCCGTGAAGGAGATAGAAGCCCGACTAATAATTTGCAACGCTACTGCCAAGCGCTGCACAAGGCTGGATATTTGTTTCTATCTCCAAAGCGTGCGCCTTCTACAAAGCCGACTTCAAACGGGTTTAAACGCTATCGCCTCATTGCAGATACAGGCCCAGTCGCGCCGATGATGCGCACCTCTAAAAAGGCGATTTATGATCATAATACGGGTGAAGAGGTGAGCTATGCGTGAGGCATTTGACATTTTGCGTCATGAAATCGAGCAGCGCAACGACCACACAGGCAAGGGCGGCATCACCAAGGTCGCAAAAATGCTTGGTTACGCACGTACAAGCATCTCTGTGGCTTTAACTGGCAAATATAAAGGCAGCACAGAAACGCTTGAAGCAAAGATTTTAGAAGTTTTTGCGGGCCATTTTGAATGTCCGCACTTGGGCTGTGAAATCTCACGTGAAGAATGCGCTGCGCAACGCGCCTTCATGATGCCAACTCATAACGCAACCGCCCTCAAAGAATGGCAGGAAATGAAGCGTGCTTGCCGATCCTGTCCGAATAATCCCGCAAATACTGGGGACACACCCCATAATCTCAAAATTACTTAGGAGAGTATTATGAGTTTTTTATCAAGCCTTCTTGGCAAAACAGATGAGACACCGCAAAGCAACCTTAAGCTTAAATCCTTAACTGATCGGCGTGGTAAGCGCGTTGATGTAAGTCATATTAAGCCGCAACATTTAGATGAGCATATGCTCACTACAGAGCTTTTAGAGGAGGCTCGTGAGCTCAATGATCGGCTGAAAGACTTTCGCGAAAAGTGCCTCACAAGCATCCCTAAGCACCGTGAACGGATCTCAGAAAATTATGATGTGTCTCTGCGCCCGAATAAAAAAGGCAATATGACGGTGAGCACTTATGATGGGCGCGGAAAAATTGAAGTGCGTGTGAGTGAGTTTCTAACATTTGGAGCCGAGTTGGAGACTGCCAAAGAGATCATTGATCGCTGCATAAATCGCTGGTCTCAAACAGCCGATAGCAAAATCAAAACCTTAATCGATGATGTATTTCAAACAGATGCAAGAAACCGCATCAATGTCCAGCGTGTGTTGGGGCTACGCCAATATGATTTTGATGATGAAGATTGGAAAATCGCCATGAAAATGATTTCAGATGCGGTGCGTGTCGCTCATTCAAAAAGCTATGTGCGCATTTCTGAGTTTGACGAGGCCGCCGATCGCCTCATCTCGATCCCTCTTAATATTTCAAATGCGTAAGGAATGATCATGAATGTAAATATTGATATTCCATTTTCAACGACACAGGGCTTGTGCAATCTTGCCCGTCTTGATGATCGTTTGTTCGATATTGAACAAATCAGTGCAGCTCTTGCAAAAATTAATCGATTTGCAGGACGCACGCCTCAGCCATGGTCGGTAGCGGCACATAGTTTGCTCGTTTATGAGATTTCAGGCCGTAAGCCATGGGGCTTATTCCATGATGCGCATGAAACAATCTTAGGCGATGCCACAACGCCTGGCATGAAATTTGCCGAAAGCCTAAGCCCTTCTTTCAACATTCGAGAGGGTTTTGATTTAGCGAAAGCACGATTAGACGCGCAAATCGCTGCAAGCTTTGGCGTTCAAATTGAAGATGTGAGCGCAGAAGACCGAGCCGCTTGCGAAGCAGAACTTAGCGTTTTCTTTGGCATTCCAACTGAAGGCAGTGAACTGGCCTTGCACGCAAAAAAATACCTTCTCGACATGATCGATCATGATCGAACTTGGCAAGATTGGACTGTGCTTTTTAATCGCACAGCCAAAAATATTATCAGAAAAAAAGGAGTTTCAAATGTCTGATATTTTTACCAAAACCGAAACAATAGCAGCCGTTTCAGCGGAAGTTGGAAGACCACGTGATGAAGTGGAAGCGGTTCTTTCAGCTTATTTGAATGTGGCGCGAAAAGCTCTGAAAGAGGGGCGCACGCTTCGCCTTGAGGGCATTGGATCAATTTCAAGTAAGCATCAAGAAGCGCGAACAGCACGCAACCCACAAACAGGGGCGCAGATCGATGTACCTGCAAAGCGCGTACCAAAGTTCTCAGCAGCACAAGCACTTAAAGACAGCTTAAAGGCTTAAAGCAAAATGCTCAGCCTCGCAGGTTCAATGCGGGGCTGGGCAAGTCATACAGAAAGAATCCCTATGAGCTACCGTAATGCCCTTATTAAGAAAATTCATATCGCCAAGCGTGATCTTGGCATGAATGATGAAACTTATAGAGATTTCTTAGAACGCGAGACGAATAAGACCTCTTGTAAAGATTTAAGCGAAGATCAGATGCGCCATGTGATGGATAAATTCGCAGAGCTAGGCTGGAAGCCGAATATCAAAGGCACGTTTCGCGCCCCTTCTAAGAAGCCCTATGTGCGTAAGATTTACGCCATATGGGGGCAGCTGTGTCGTGATGGCATTTGGCGCAATAAAAAACGCAGTTCACTGGTGACTTTTGTTAAAGAACATGTGGGCTGCGAAGATCCCGAATGGCTCACACAAGAGCAAGCCTCAAAAGTGATCTATGCACTGCAAGCAATGGTAAATCAGGGGCGGAAATTATGAGTACTGACTGGCCTTTTGATACACTTACCCCTCTCAAGTACGGTGCAATTTTGGCTGATCCACCATGGGCATATCAAATGCGCTCTCAAAAGGGCCATGCCAAGTCGCCAGAGGCGCATTACAGCACAATGTCGCTTGCAGATATCAAAGCACTGCCTGTGCAGAATTTGGCCTCGCGTGATTGTTTGTTATTTATGTGGTCCACTTGGCCGCATCTCACTCAGGCCTTGGAAGTGATGAGCGCTTGGGGGTTTGAATATGTTACGGGTGGCTCATGGATAAAGCGCACAAAGAATTGGAAAGCAGGTTTTGGCACGGGCTATGTGA
>CALLMA010000037.1 GCA_938008015.1 uncultured Celeribacter sp. | reverse complement strand
TTTAAGCCGGCTTTCGCCCCCATCATCCCAGCAGATTACATGCGCGCCACCAGCCTCAAGCGCCCGAGCCGCCGAAAGACCTGAGCGCCCGAGCCCAAGAACTGCCACATGCTGATCTTCATAGCCATAAACAGGGATCATATTTTCACCTTATTTTATCTCAAAACTTACTACCATTGGGTAGCCTTAAATGGAAAGACAAACATGCTTTGATCTTAAAATACTCAAGGCAAAAAAGAGACATGTTGGCACACAATTTATACGCACACAATTTCTTCACTTCAACTCATTAGCCCTCGAATAACAGATCACTAAATTTTCCAAATGAGATCGGCAACTTTCAAAAAAACTAACGACATCGTGATTTGGCGGCAGCACTATATTCGAGATCTTGTTTCTTAATTCATCTTTTTTCTTATCTTTCTCTTTCCCTGAAAGACCGTCCCATGCCGTCAAATAATTAGTGTCTATGCCAACTTTATCATCTTCCCGAATTATATCCCAACTTACCAAACATCTGTGCGCGAACACATAATCACCGGGATGCTTGAGAAAACCGGCCCATTGCCGAATGATTTTATCCGCGGGGGTCTCTTGATAGCTTGCATTGAATTCAGCATCAAATGAAGCCCGAATATATTCCCTCAAGACGCCAAGCCTCAATAATAAGACCTCAGACAAATCTTGGCATGCTATATTAGATCTAGGTAAACTTAATATACGCTCTATAGAACAAACGACGCTTGCAATATTGCATGCTTCAGCAACATGCAGATCCAAAGCTTCACCTTCCTCATCTTGAACAACTATTGCTCCTTTTGCATTCGGATAGCTATGCAACTGACAAAATATTGGCTCATTATTGGAATCGAAAAGCGCTTTTCTTAAAGCTGCATGTAGTTTAGAAAAATCATTTTTTGAGTAAGTCATATACTACGAGCATCCAATACAAAAATTGTAGTAAAAAAGTCGTTTAAATCTATAGATAGGATAGGTTCGTTTTATAGCATTTTGCGAATATTTATCTCAGTTTCAATGTCGCCAATCCGATGAGTGCGAGCACCAGTGAGATGATCCAAAAGCGGATCACGATAGTCGGTTCTGACCAGCCCTTTTTCTCATAATGATGATGGATAGGCGCCATAAGGAAAACGCGTTTTCCCGTGCGTTTAAAATAGGCAACTTGAATAATCACTGAGAGCGCTTCAACAACGAAAAGCCCACCAACAATCCCAAGCACGATTTCATGCTTGGTGACAATTGCGATCGCACCCAATGCGCCGCCTAAGGCAAGTGAACCCGTATCCCCCATAAACACAGCTGCAGGAGGGGCGTTATACCATAGAAACCCTAATCCCCCACCAATGAGTGCGGAGGTGAAAATTAAAATTTCGCCTGTTCCTGCGACATAGTGAAGACCGAGATAAGCTGTGAAATCAACGCGCCCTACAACATAAGCGATCGCCCCCAATGTGCCGCCAGCGATGATCACAGGCATAATCGCAAGGCCATCCAGCCCATCTGTCAAATTGACCGCATTTGCAGCCCCCACGATAACAATCATCGCAAAAGGCACATAAGCAAAGGATAGATTGATCAATACGTCTTTAAAAATAGGCAAAGCAAGTTGCATGGAGAGATC
Organism: uncultured Celeribacter sp.; assembly: GCA_938008015.1. Taxonomy (GTDB): domain Bacteria; phylum Pseudomonadota; class Alphaproteobacteria; order Rhodobacterales; family Rhodobacteraceae; genus Celeribacter. Next base: position 14,036 of record CALLMA010000037.1, on the reverse strand, counting down.
ATCAGGATGAACCAGCAAAGTTAGCAGCGAAGCAATAATGGCAATCGCAAATCCAAGCCCAAGGCGCATCCGTGCAGACACGCCTTTTGTATTGGCCTTAGAGACTTTTGCAAAATCATCCGCAAAGCCAATAGCCGCATAGCCATATGTTACGAAAAGCACGATCCAAACATAAGGATTGCTTAAGCGCGCCCAAAGCAATGTGGAGACCAAAATAGCCGAAAGGATTAACAATCCGCCCATAGTCGGCGTGCCAGCTTTTGCAAAATGCGCTTCAGGGCCATCTTCGCGGATCGGTTGCCCTTTGCCTTGCTTACGGCGCAGTAAATTGATTAAGGGACGCCCAAAGATCATCGCAAAAATCAACGACGTAAAAAAGGCCGCGCCGGCGCGAAACGTAATATAGCGAAAGAGATTAAACAGATCGCCCCCATCAGAGAGGCTCGTTAGCCAGTATAACATCTATTTATTTCCTTCTTATTCGTTCCAAGCTCAATGACATGTTTGCTGTGATAGCAACCTAAGATGATCGAGCCCTTTATGCGATTTCACGCAAACTAGCAACCAAAAGACTCACCCGTGATCCCTTTGAGCCCTTCACCAAAACAATATCATGCTCTTTGATATGAGCTTTTATCACATCAACACCTGCTTTTGCAGTCTCAAAATGATGCCCTCTCTTAGGGGCAGGCAAGCAATTCCAAAGATGCTTCATCAAAGGGCCAACCGTATGAATTTCATCAATATTCTCAATCCATTCCAGCAAGGCTATGTCTGAATGCAAAGAAATTTCTGTCTCTCCAAGCTCGAGCATATCGCCCAATACGGCAATTTTCCGCCCGCTGTGCGATACCTGTGATTTCGCAAGCACTTCCAACGCCACACCCATAGAACTTGGATTAGCATTGAACGCATCATCAATCAGCTCAAAAGCCCCCTCTGCCATGCGGATCACTTCACGCGCGCCCCGCCCTTCAGGTGGCGCCCAATGGATGAGATCTTGGGCCGCTTGGTTCAAATCTGCCCCCAAAGCCTCAACCACAGCAAGGCAGCCTAATGCATTGCTTGCGAAATGGCGCCCTGCTGTTGAGAGCGTAAATTCAACGGGTTGATCTTTCATTCGTGCCGTTACTTTTGTGCAATTATTCTCGAGCAGTACATCTTGTAAAACGGCAGTATTCTCTGGATGCTGACCGAAAGAAATGCTTTTGCCACTCCAAGCGGCTTGCAAGATTGGAGAAACCGCTAAATCACCATGAAAAACAGATACACCGCCTTCAACCAATCCCTCACAAATTGCAGCTTTTTCTATTGCGATGCCGTCCACATCCTTAAAAGCAGCCAAATGTGCTGGTGCAACTGTTGTAATCATTGCGACATGTGGTGCCGCCATCTTCGCTAAAGGAGCTATCTCACCAGGGTGGTTCATGCCAATCTCGATGATCGCAAAATCTGTATCCGCCGGCATACGCGCAAGCGTGAGCGGAACACCCCAATGATTATTATAACTCGCTTCAGCCGCGTGGCATTTACCTTGCCGCGACAACATATCGCGTAGCATTTCCTTGCTTGAGGTTTTCCCCACGGAGCCGGTGACCCCAACAAGCTTTCCTTTGAGCCTGTTGCGTGCTGCGAGCGCGAGACGTTCTAATCCCTGAAGCACATCATCAACAATAATAAGACGTGATATCATCGCCTCGCTGAGGCCCTTTGGGATATGGGATACTAAAGCCCCCGTCGCGCCTTTATTCAAAGCCTGTTCTACAAAATCATGCCCATCGCGCGCCGCTTTGAGGGCCACAAATAAATCGCCCCTCGCAATCGTGCGCGTATCGATTGAAATGCCATTGATCTCATAGTCAGATCCGACAGTTCCGCCCATCGCCTGCGCTGCGACACGCGCTTGCCAAAGCACACTCATATCGAGCCATCCAAAGCCGCAACACAAAGAGAAGCCTGCTCAAGGTCATCAAACGGATAAACATCCTCACCAATGATTTGATAAGTTTCATGCCCCTTGCCACAAATCACAAGCCCATCTCCGGACTGCAAAGCATCTACACCTTGCAAAATCGCCTTGGCACGATCGGCCACCTCAAGTGCATTTGGCGCACCAAGAAGAACTTCCGCCCGAATAGCCGCCGGATCTTCTGTGCGCGGATTATCATCCGTCACGATCACTAAATCAGCATTTTGATCAGCAGCTTTCCCCATCAAAGGGCGTTTCGTGCGATCACGATCGCCCCCCGCCCCGACAATTGCAATAATGCGTCCCATTATATGCGGGCGAAGTGCTTTGATAGCTGTTTCAACAGCATCTGGCGTATGGGCATAATCGACGAAGACCGCACCACCGTTATTGCGAACGGCCGCTTTCTCCATGCGCCCTCTCACACCAACCAATTCAGGCAAACAAGAGAAAACCTCATCCGCATCCGCCCCACATGCGATCACAAGGCCAGCTGCAGCCAAAACGTTTTCGACTTGAAATCCACCAACCAAATCTAGATGCACTTGATAAATATTGCCTAAAAAATCAATGCGTAAATCTTGCCCTGTGGATGTAAAGCGCTGGGATACCACGCGAATATCCGCTCCATCAGAGCGCCCTACCCGCAAAACACTCACACCGCGTTCAACACAACGCGTCTCGAGGATAATTCCCTTCGCATCATCAATATTGATCACGGCCACACCATCGCTCACCAAAACACGTTCAAACAAACCTGCCTTAGCATTGAAATAGGCTTCAAATGTTTCGTGATAATCGAGGTGATCTTGCGTGAAATTCGTAAATGCTGCTGCCGCGATGCGAACGCCATCCAAGCGCTTTTGCTCTAGCCCATGCGAAGATGCCTCCATGGCACCATGTGTGATACCATTTTCAGCGGCATCAGACAAAAGGCGATGAAGTGTAATCGGCTCAGGTGTGGTATGATGGCATGGCGCCTGCCAATCCCCCTCAACACCCGTTGTTCCGATATTAATCGCCCTTTGCCCCAAGAGCTGCCAGATTTGACGTGTAAAAGAGGAAACAGAGGTTTTGCCATTTGTCCCTGTCACAGCTGTCATGACAGTGGGCTGTTTGGCAAAAAACAAGGCCGCCGTTCCGGCCAAAGCTTGGCGCGCATCTTCAACAACAACAACAGACACATCATCACGATCTTGCAACAGGGTTCCCGTGAGTTCTAATCCAGCTGGATCAGTTAAGATGGCAACAGCGCCCGCTTCTAAAACCTGCTCAATATACTCTGCCCCATGCGTATTCACGCCTGGCAAGGCCGCAAAAAGAGACCCGGGCCGCGCCCTTCGGCTGTCCACACAGATATCCGTTATTTCTTGATCTATGCCGATTTGTGGTGTCAGCCCTAAACGTGAAAGTGTTGTTACCATGACTGCTGTATCCTCCAGTCATTTATGTGCTTTAGTTTGATGTCAACCTTAGCGCAGATTGAAACTCAGATGCAACTTCTGGACGCACCCCTAAAATAGGCGCGGTGCGACGAATGACTTCGCCGGCGACAGGAACAGCCGTCCAACCTGCTGTGCGGCGAACACGTTCGCCCGTCGTTTCTTTTGGTTCATCTAAAGTGACAACAACCACATATTTCGGATCATCTGCTGGAAAAACGGACGCAAATGTCGTGATCGTCTTATCATCATAATAACCACGGCCATTTTCTCGAGGCTTATCTGCTGTTCCAGTTTTCCCTGCCACACGGTATCCTGAAACTTCAGCGAAAGAAGCCGTACCACTGGGGCTTGAGACAACTTGGCGCAACATCTCGCGCGCCGCCTTAGAGACCTCTTCGCGAATAATGCGCTCGCCTTGAGCCATCCCCTCTTCATCCGCACGTTTGATCAATGTTGGTTGCACTTTATGCCCCCCATTTAACAAAGAGGCATAAGCCGTCGTTAAATGCAGCGGTGATGCCGATAAGCCATGCCCGAATGAAATGGTGAGCGTTGAGAGCTCTGACCAGTGAGGCGGCAAAAGTGGGCGTGCGGAAGCCGCTTCAGAAAGCTCAACGCCCGTTGCATCAAAAAAGCCTAACCGCTTCATGAAATCCTGATGACGTTCAACTCCGATTTCTTTCGCAATATGAGCCGTTGCAACGTTTGATGATTTGATGATCATATCGCTTAAAGACAACGTCGGCCCATAGTTATGCCCTTCGAATTCACCAATTCGATGTTTGCCCCAGCGAAAGGGCGGCGTCGCGGGAATTAATGTTTCAGGTTGCGCAAGACCGAGTTCCATCGCTTGTGCGGCCGTAAAAATTTTAAAAGTTGATCCAAGTTCATAAACGCCCTGCACCGCCCGATTAAAGCGTGGATTATCGGATGGATTATTGCCGGTAAAATACTTAGGCCGTGAATTTGGATCAAAATCTGGCAAAGATGACATCGCAAGGATCTCACCGCTATAAACATCCATAATAACGCCCGCAGCGCCTTTAGCATCAAGATGACGCATGCCTGAATGCATAACTTCGCGCAGCGTAGATTGCACAGCTAAATCAATGGAAAGCTGCAATGGTTTGTCCCCATTTGCAGGATTTCTCAAATAATCGTCTTTGGCTCTCTCAATGCCCGATTGGCCAATGATTTCTGCAGAAAGCACCCCTTCACGCCCAAACTTCGCCCCTCCTAAAATATGAGACGCGAGGCGACCATTTGGATATAACCTCTCTTCACGAGGGCCAAAAAGAAGACCCGGTTCACCAATATCATGGACCGCTTGGAGCTGTTCGGGGGCGATTTTCTTTTTCACCCATAGGAATTTGCGTGTGCCGGTAAAATCCTTGATCAACTTCTCTTCGTTAAGCTCTGGGAAAATCTTCGCTAGCGACTTAGCAGAATGGAGCGGATCCAGCATCTCATGAGGTTGGGCATACAGAGAATGTGTAATGCGATTGGTCGCAAGAATACGCCCCTCACGGTCGATAATATCAGCGCGCTGCGCCAATATGGGCGTGCCCGTTGCAGCAGCTCTTGGCTCTTCCGGCAGCGTTGTCGCCACAGAAAACATGCGCAAACCTACAACAATAAAAGCAGAGACAAAGGCCATCCCTAAGACAAGCAGGCGGCCTTCTGACTGCAACCGCGCTTTGTCGCGCATTTTGCTATGCCGGATTTTCAGATTTTGCTTTTCAATCAGATCAGGGTTTTGGCCGTTATTACGGGCCGACAAAATACTCGCAAGAGGTCTTAAAGGAATGCGCTCACTCATCGAACTTCGCCCTCTCTGCGCTCATCGCCTTCAACTTCGCCTTGGGAAAGACCAAGGCTATCTTCAAGTTTTTCGACGTAAGCTCCAATAGAATCGACGGAAGAAAATTGCTCAGGCGCTATGGGCAACAACCCTAAATAATCATAATTTATAACCGCTAAGTTGCGCAACCGATCTGGGCGATTGAGATAGGCCCACTCGGCCTTCAAAACGGCCAACTCTTCTCTTTGAAGCCCAATATCACGTTGCAAAGTGCTGATTTCACGTAGTTTTTCTTGCGTTGCATAATTCTCATTATAAACCCAATACGCCAAAGAAATCACAACCAAAGAAGAAAGGATAACAAATAAACCGCGCATTTTATCCCCGCATCATAACAGGTTTAGGCAAGCCTAATGTCTTACGGTCTACGGGTTCAGCGGCAGCTGCGCTGCGTCGCCCTACGCGCAATCTTGCAGATCGTGCACGCGGGTTAATTTCTAATTCTTCCGCATCAGGTGAAATCGCTTTAGAGAGGCTGTCAAATCCAGGCACTTTCGCATCTTGTTCCGGTGCGTAGCGCGAGCCACCCCCGCCCTTTGATGCGCGTTGCTGAAAAAAGCGTTTCACAACACGGTCTTCAAGTGAGTGGAATGTGACAACAGCGAGTTGCCCACCAACCCCCAATGCTCTCTCAGCAGCCTCTAGCCCCAAAAGCAATTCACCAAACTCATCATTGACCGCGATGCGGATGGCCTGAAAGCTCCGCGTTGCAGGATGGCTTTGACCCGGCTTTTTGCGCGGCAAAAGACGCTCAATCAACCCAGCAAGCTGCAATGTCGTCGTAAAGGGTTCTTTTTCAACGCGATCTTTTACGATAGCGCGGGCAATTTTGCGGCTTTGTTTTTCCTCACCGTAATGAAATAAAACTTCTGCAATTTCCGCTTCATCGGCTGTATTTACGAAATCTGCAGCGCTCATTCCTTCTTGCGACATGCGCATATCCAGCGGTCCATCTTTCATAAATGAAAAGCCACGATCCGCTTGGTCTAACTGCATAGAAGAAACGCCGAGATCCAAAACAACGCCATCTAAATTTGATCCATAGCGGTCTAATTCAGAAAAGGTTGATTGAACCATGGTAATCTTACCAGTGTAAGGATCATCCTCAATCCAGCGCGCGGCCATCTCATGAGCTAAAGGATCGCGATCAACCCCTATAACATGCCCAGCACCTGCGCCGATAAGCCCTTTCGTATATCCACCAGCGCCAAATGTACCATCGAGCCAATTGCCAGATATGGGAGCACACTCCCTCAAAATCGCAGGTAATAAAACTGGAATATGCGCCATAGGCTTCTTCCCTTCAACCAAAGGCATAATTACAAAAATCCATCACTCATGGGATCTTCAAGCATTGAAAGCGGGTCAAAATCATCCCCCTGCTCATCAAGCCACTTATCTGTATAGGCAGCATTTGCTTCTTGGTGTGTCTCAGGCTTCCAAATTTCGAAAGTTTCTCCCAAGCCGCCAAAATAAGCCATACTCTCCAAGCCAATCTTATCGCGCAACACTTGCGGCAAGACCAAACGACCATCCCCATCAACCTCAGTAAGACGCGCACGATTTAGAACCATACGCTCCATCACCTTACGGCGCTCAGATCCGCGTGGGAGTGCCATAATATCAGCCGCAAGGCTTTTATATCCATTATAAGTATAAACTGTCAGCTGCTTTTTCTTATCGTGCCCATAAACGATAACCATGCGAGGCCGACCACTCTCTTTTGCAGCAACATCGCCCTCTTCGAGCTCACGACGAAAATCGGCAGGGATCGACATGCGCCCCTTCCCATCCACCTTAAAGGTGTATTCGCCGATAAACATTCCAGACAAAGCCCGCGCCCTTTCCGACCAACCTCAATAATATAAAGCAAGCCCCTTCAAGCAAAACGGCAGGTGAGTTACTGCAAAAACCCATCCCGCCGCCTTCCAACTGCCACTCACCCTCCATAGTCGCAAAGCGATTGAAGAGCCCTCTTTTGAGAATATCGCCTGTATGAAGCCTGCTTTTTTATTTATAGCGCCACCTTGAGGTGTCGCTGATATATCTCAATATAAAAGGAGTATCATGGTACTTCATGGAAATCAAGTGCATTTTACAAAATCTAAAGTATTCGACTTGAATTTAAGACCAAGCCTCTTCAAAAAACACTGCAGATACCGCAAAATTTTGTGAAAATTTAAAGTCCTAACGCAAATATCGTGATTTTAAAACTATTCCCATAAATTCCCAGAACTATACCAAGCAATAAAAAACCCCGCCTATTGCGGGGTTTTTCAAATCTCAAGCACCCATCACAGAATGCTTTTACCGCGCTCAAAACTATGCGCGCTCAGAATATTCCATGACATCCGTATTCACGATGATCAACTCATCTTGCCCAACAAAGGGCGGCACCATAACGCGCACACCGTTATCAAGAAGCGCCGGCTTAAATGAATTCGCAGCTGTCTGCCCTTTAACAACAGGCTCCGTTTCAACAACTTTGCACGTTACTTTTTGCGGCACAGTGACATTGAGAGCCTCATCTTCATAATACTCAATAACAACCGTCATACCATCTTGTACAAATGGGCGACGATCGCCGAGTAAATCTGCAGGCAATTCAATTTGCTCGAATGTTTCAGCATCCATAAATGTCATCATACCATCAGATTCAAACAAGAACTGCTGATCTTTTTGCTCCAAGCGCACACGCTCCACCTTATCAGCCGAACGAAAGCGTTCGTTAAGCTTTGAGCCATTGCGCAGGTTTTTCATTTCCACCTGAGCGAAAGCGCCGCCCTTACCAGGCTTCACATGATCCACCTTAACCGCAACCCAAAGACCACCATCATGCTCAAGTGTATTTCCTGGGCGTATTTCATTTCCATTTATCTTAGGCATTTCCAACCCCTGTATTTCTCTAATAATATTTTAGCCATAAATAGCGCAGACGCGCACTCTTGCAGACCCTATACATCGCATCACATTATCAGGCAAGAATTCAACACTTTCAAAGTCAATCTAGAGGATCTGTAAAAATACTGATTTTTAAAAACCCATTAAGAGACCAAAGAAATACCTGTTAACCACCTACAATATTTGCATAGCCGATATGCAAAAAATGTTTGCCCGAATCATACTAAATTTGCAATAAGGCCGCTTATGCCCGAAACGCAAGGCTAAAAATAAAAACCGAAAAGGAATAAAAATGGCTGAATTTATGGACGGTAGCGCATTCAACTATGAGCAAGGCCAACGTGCACGCAAACTTTTTGCAGCAGTTGTTCTCGCAGCTCTAGATGATGCTATTGCCGACGATAAAAAATATGGAAATGGGCCAGAGCAAATCGCTCGCTGGGCACGCTCTAGAGACGGTCGCGAAGTTCTTTCTTGCGCAGGCATTGATCCAAGCGAGCGTGTTGTCAGTGGCCTCATGGAATTTGTAGGCCAAGGCGTACGTACATCTGTTGCACTTTCACGCGAAGAAAGCGAACGCCGCAACGCAGCTCAACAAGCAGAAGCTGCATAACGGCACTTTAGTTATTATTATTTGTTACCCAAAGACGCTCTGATGCAATGCATCAGAGCGTCTTTGGGTTTTATCACTTCAAAATCACAAACGAACCCGCAGGCCCAGAGATCATTCCAAGCCTAAAGATTGCAATACACGATCAAGCTTATCCCCTTGCGCACTCCTTGTACGTAAAGGCGCATTTTTCACTGTATTATAATGTGCGACAGGATCATATACAGTGGCCTGCAGTTTCAGATGCTCAACTGTTAACAAACCCATGGTACTCAATACGGCATATTGGCGGCTTTGCTTTTGTATGCGCGATTGTATTGCCGCAACCTGAGCATCAAGCAAATCTTGCTCAGCATCCAGCACATCCAAAAGCGTCGCGGCACCCAACTCAGCTTCCTCTTTGACACCCTCATAGGCCAATCTTTGAGCATCAACCAATGACTGACCCGCCTTTTCGGCTTGCGCATCCACCTCAAGCAAAGCCCATTGCGTTCGCACCGATTGTTCTACGTCACGTACTGATTGCAACAACTCAGCACGCGATACGTCTTTTAAAGCAATCGCGCGACGTGTCGCAGAAGATAGAGCGCCACCTGCATATATAGGACCCGACAAATCTAACGTGACAGCACGCCGATCTCCCGCATCCCCATTGAGATCAAAACTTTGCGTTGCATTTAAGCTCACCGACGGCAAGCGCCCCTTTTTAGCGATCTGAACAGCTAAATCCGCAGCGCTCACACGGTGCTGCAGCGCACGAATGGCAGGATGCGTTTTTTTCGCAATACCAACAGCACCCTCAACGCCCTTTGTCGGCAAATCTGCACGCGGGACAACTCGAAGGCGCTCTGGATAAACTCCCGTTACGACACGGTACTCCTCTCGAGCAACTGAAAGCTGCGCTTGAGCTGCCGATAATTGCGCCTGCGTTCCCGCAAGTTGAGCCTTCACCTGCGAAAGAGAGGTTTGAGTTATATCGCCCAATTCAAAGCGACTTTCAGCGGCTTTGAGATTTCGCTCACTTAAGCGCAATCCATTTTGGCGCAAATTAACAACCGCTTTTGCCTCTCTCACGTTTTGATAAGCATTCACAGCACTAAGCAAGACCCCTTGCTCATCATTAACAAGCGAATGACGCGTTGCAAGGACGGTCTCTTTGGCCGCATCTAATGCCAGTTTATTGCGGCCAAATGTATAAAGTTCCATCTCAGCAGCAAAGCTGACAGCATCAGTTCTTGTGGAAGAGCTTATCACTTCGCTATCGATAATTTGACGCGAGGCACTATATGAAATTTGCGGCCTCATCGCGGCAACAGCTGAAGCAACACCTTCGTTGACGGCCCTAAGATTAGCTCTATTTTGCTCCAATAACCCTGAATGCTCATAAGCTTGAACCATCGCATCAGATAAATTTTGAGCATGCACCGAAAGAGGGGCAAATCCAGATGCCATTCCAATACTTACAAAAGCAATAGAACGCATAAGATATCTCATGCTTTTGCGGCCAGAGGCAGGGGTCAACTGATTGTTTTTCGTCATTCAAATGCTCTTCATATGAAATATATTCTATTTACGCTTTCTTCTACTATATTCACGACACATCTTTAAAGACAAACCAAATATAAAAAAGATCCATAAAAAAACGCAGCCCGAAAGCTGCGCTTATATTTCATACATGCGTATTGTTATTATCAGCGAACAGCGCGCAATCTCACGCCTTGCTTTTGAAGGGCGGACCAAATCTTTGCATCACGTCTATAAACATCGCGTCGATACTGCATCCCACCCTCTGGTGATGTAAATGCTGTTCTGTAAACGATATGAACAGGAACGCGCTTTTTGAGCGGGACAACTTTCTCGCGCCCAGTATCTAAATGCGCATGGAAAACGCCTTGCGGATTAGATGTCTGCTTTGAGAGCAGCTCATATGCAAATTCGAAAGGTTGCTGCAAGCGAATGCACCCATGTGAAAACGCGCGCGCTTCACGGCCAAACAAGCTTTTCGCAGGCGTATCATGCAAATAAATGTTGTATTTATTTGGGAACATGAACTTCACAAGACCAAGAGCATTGCGGCGCGATGGTGGCTGCTTAAGCAAAAATGGAAACGTAGATTCTGTATATTGTGCAAAATCAACGGACGAACGATCCACACTATTGCCCCTTGTATCGACAACGCGCAAATGGGAGGCAGCGTTCGGATCTTTTTGCATCAAAGGCAAATATTCCTTTGTTGCGATCGAGCGTGGTACATTCCAAGTCGGATTGATGACCATATGCTCCATGACATCTGAAAACTCAGGGCTACGGCGATCTCTATCATTGGCACCAATGACAGAACGTGTTTGAAAGCTGACCTTATCACCATCGACGATTTGAGCAGAGTAATCCGTCAGATTGACCCAAATATGGCGGTCTCCACGATCCATATTCGTCCAACGCTCGCGCTCCATAGCCACATATATCGAACCTAACCGTTCTTCAGGCGACTTATTGATCTCATTTAAAGTGCCTGGCCCTACGACACCATCTGTCGACAAACCATGAGCTTGCTGGAAAAGGCGAACCGCATTGAAGAGCTTATCATCAAAAGCATTGCCGCTGGCACGCTCCAGATATCCCATAGCCTTGAGACGTTGGCGCAGAATTTCGACACCAGCCCCTGCCGCACCCATTTCATAGCGCGCGGATGGCACAACCTGCCCCCAGCCGCCTTTTCCAAGCACTTTTTCTAAAGCTTGTTTTTCTTCTAGAAGACGCTCGTATTCAGGCGTTTGCGGCGCAAGCTTTTTGAGGTAGGCTTTCGCGTTTGATTGGACGAAATTTGCGATTAAGCTTGTTCCATCACGGTAAGGAACCTTACGCACGATCTCGCGGTCAATACGGGAAGGAATGAGCTGGCCAGTTTGAATATCTCGCGCATATTCCAAATAAAGCTTCGCGATTGCGACTTCAAGTTGGGCCAATTCTTGATCTGATTTAACAGATCTTGGTTTGATTTTTAAAACTTCATAATCATAAGGCGCAAGCCCATGATCACCCGCATTTTTCAAAGCTTTCAACAACTCTGCACGACGCTTGCGCGCCTTGCTAGATTTATCCATGAACACAAGCTCATAACCATTTTGCGCATAAAACGCTGAAATTGCTTTATCAGATTTAGCAAATTGGGCAATTTGATACCCCAATGGTGAGACTTGTTGCGTTTGCGCCCAAGTTGGAGATGTATAAGTGGCAGCACCTGCCCCAAGAGCCAATGCCGCCCCCAAAAGAACAGCGTTAGAAATATTTCTGCATTTTGCACTCATTGCCATGGTACGCATTGTTTCACCTAAAAAAAGAACCATTTTTATCCCCAAAGCCAAAATTCTGGCAACTCATATCGGAAAATCTTAACGATGCAGAGTGTTAAAAATTTCTTTTTTTCCCCTGTATCAGTTAAACAACACAACCGATCCATTATTACAATTGAGGCGAACTATACTGTGCTCATGAAAGCAAAAGCAATGCCTCTCGCGCAAAAGTGACTGCCGTTTCACAAAATAGTCCCCCTAATTTATCGCGTTATCGTAGTAATACTTATCTATCTGTTATCAATTGATGTACCGCACGCGTCGCTCTACAAATATGATATGGATAAAGCAGATCATCAAACAAACATCTTTAGAGCCAGCCTCTTAATGCTTGGCGCTATTTCAGGCTTTTCGCTCATGGCAATTGCCGCGCGCCAACTTACAACCTCTCTTGATACTTTTGAAATAATGCTCTTTCGATCGATTATTGCCTGTCTGTCGATCACCGTATTTGCCATCATCACACATCGCGCGCATCAGCTTAAACCCAAATCAATGCCCCTGCATATCGGGCGAAGCGTCGTTCACTTTGCAGGCCAAAACCTCTGGATCTTTGCCCTCGCACATGCGCCCCTTGCTCAAGTTGTCGCCATTGAGTTTTCCTATCCACTTCTTGTCACGATCGGCGCTGCAATATTTCTCGGCGAAAAACTCACGCGCCTCAAAGGCTTCACTGTGACACTCGGCTTTCTTGGAATTCTAATCGTTTCAGGCATTTTCATCTCTTCAAATGATGCATTTGCCTTTGAGAGAGAGGCCAGTCAAAACATCGGCCTCATAGCTGCCTTTCTTTGCGCTTTTGGGTTTGCTGGCGCCGCTCTTATTACAAAAACCCTCACCTCAATCCAAGGCATCACAGTTCTCAACATTCTTTTTTGGATGACTTTTTACCAAATGTTTATGGGCCTGATTTGCGCGGGCTTAGATTTCGCAATCGTACTGCCTTCAAGCACCAGCCTCATGTGGCTCGCCCTCATGGGGTGGAGCAGCTTGCTTGCGCATGGATGTATGACCCAAGCCTTAAAACTAGCGCCCGCTTCAATTGTCGTGCCAATGGATTTCATGCGATTGCCAGTCATCGCCCTTATAGGATGGGCATTTTATTCAGAAAACATCTCTTTGACCTTAGCCCTCGGCGCAGCGCTCATCTTTGGTGCCAATTATCTCAACATCATAACAGCCCCTCGCCGAGGCGCACAAAACCCATAAAATTGTATGCAAGCTCAATTTAGTATTTGGAAAACCAGCAATCTTTCGCCTATGGTGAAGTGAGGAGATATTTATTTTAAATACAAAAAGGGATGACAAGCATGAAAAAAACAGCTGTGATAGCACTCGGAATATCCGCTACAGCCACTGCAGCCTTTGCAGGCGGCGTAGATCGATCTGGGCAATCTATTTCTCCAATTTTTGAAGAGGGTTCTCACTTAGAAGTATCTGTCGGCCATGTCAGCCCTTCCGTATCTGGCGGTCTCAGCGCTGCACCGCAAGTCACCTCAGGGGATATGGCCGAAAGCTATACTCAGCTTGGCGGCGCTTTCAAATCAGATATAAACGACAAACTTTCCTATGCACTCATCTGGGATCAGCCTTTTGGCGCGGATGTGAGCTACCCTTCAGGAACAGGATATCCTTTCGCAAACACAACAGCCTCGATTGAATCAAACGCCATTACGGGCGTTTTACGCTATAAGATAGATAATCGCTTTTCCGTTCATGGCGGCCTGCGCATATTAAACACAGCAGGTGAGGCCTCTCTTCCACTTCTTTCATACACGCTTTCTACATCCACAGAGACGGACATTGGCTACTTATTAGGCGCCGCCTATGAGATCCCAGACATAGCACTGAGAGCCGCCATAACATATAATTCAGAAATCACGCATGATTTTGAAAC